>CALAEG010000462.1 GCA_937890965.1 uncultured Caulobacteraceae bacterium
TCCACCATGCTCGCATGGGCCCCCTCCCCCAACGGGGGAGGATCTAGCGCCGCGACGCTAGTTCTCCGGCTCAAGCGGGATGACGAAGGCGCGGCTACTGCCCCGCGCGGCGCAGGGCGCTGGTAAGCAGGATGACCGCCAGCCCGGCGAACAAGGCCGGCCCCGCCGCCGGGCCCAGCCAAGCGGCGCCCAGCCAGACGAGCACGATCCAGATCAGGCTGGCGATGGCCAGAACGACATCGTCGACGAACAGGCCCCAGATTTCCGTGACGATCGACCGAAGCCAAGCCATCAGACGCTCGCTCCCACAGCCTGCCGCGCCCGGGCGCGGCAGAGCGGCACGCCCACCAAGCCCAGGGCGGCGAAGCCGACCACCAGGCCCAGTATGGACAGGTCATTCCCCGGCCAGGCCACGCCTATGCCCTCGCCGACCCAGAAGGCGCCGAAGCCGCTCAAGATGACGCCGACGATGAACTTCAAGGTGTTCTCCGGCACCCGCGACATCGGCCTGTGCAGCACAAGGCCCAACGCGACGACCATGACGAAGGCCGCCAGCGCGCCCAGGCCTGCCGGGACGATCAGGCCCACGCCGCCGGCGCTCACCGCGATGACGATGAACACCACCTCGGTCCCCTCCAGCATGCAGATCTGGAAGGCCGCCCCGAAGGCGATGGCGTCAAAGCCGCCGCGCGCGCTGCCGAGCTTCAGCATGGCCTCGCGCTCCTTCTGGAAGGCCTGCTCCTCGTCGTGCAGGGCCAGCACCCCGGCCGAGCGCAGGATCGCCTTGCGCAGCCAGCGCAGGCCGAAAAGGATCAGGAGCGCGCCCACCACCACCTGCAGGGTGCGCAGGGGCATCAGGCTGAGGGCCGGCCCCAGGATCGCCGTCAGCACGGCCAGCACCGCCGCCGCCGCCGCCGTCCCGAACAGGGTGTCGCGCCAGCCGCGCACGCCGCCCACCGCCAGCACCACGGTCAGGGCCTCGACGAACTCCACCGTCGAGGCCAGGAAGGCGGCCAGCCCCGTCGCGCCGGCATGAGTCGGGTTGATCATCATCGCCCTAGATCACGATGATTTTGGATTGAAGCAATCCAAAATCATAAACGTGATCGATCCCTAAAGAGTTAGAGCGGGTTGCGAGCGGAAAACCGCTTCGCACTTTTCCTCAACCCGCTCGAGTCTAGGCCAGGATTTACCCCGGGCGACAGGCCTGCGGCGACAGCGCGCGACGAATGACGTTCCATTTGTCCGCAAACCCCCCTATATCAGGGCCATCAACCGCCCGGCCGAAAGGCCGGGCGCCGTCATATTCGAGCCCCAAAAACCATGACCGAAATCCTCATGCCCAAGGCGACCGCCGTCTGGCTGGTCGACAACACCTCGCTGACCTTCGAGCAGATCGCCGACTTCGCCGGCCTGCACCATCTGGAGGTGAAAGGCATCGCCGACGGCGAAGTGGCGCGCGACATCCGCGGCGCCGACCCCATCGCCAACGGCCAGCTCTCCCGCGAAGAACTGGACGCGGCCGGCGCCGATCCGAAATACCGCATGAAGGCGCAGAAGAGCCGTCACGCCGAGTTCCTCAAGCCGGCCAAGAAGTCGCCACGCTATACCCCGGTCTCGCGCCGCCAGGACCGTCCCGACGCCATCGCCTGGTTCCTGCGCAACCACCCGGAGATCGCCGACAGCCAGATCGTCAAGATCCTCGGCACCACCAAGTCGACCATCGACCAGGTGCGCAACCGCACCCACTGGAACGCCGCCAACATCAAGCCGGTGGATCCGGTGACGCTCGGCCTGGTCGGCCAGCTGGAGCTCGACTCCATCGTCAAGAAGGCGGCCGAGAAGAAGGCCAAGGACGACGCCAAGAAGGGCATAATCGACGACGGCCCCGCCCTGCAACCCGCCGCCGAACCCATCGAATTCGAAACACAAGATACGGACGACTAGGCCAACAACAACCGTCATGGCCCGGCTTGTCCGGGCCACCCATGATCACCGTCTTGGATCAGTGTTCATGGGTCCCCCGCATTCCGCGGCTAAAGCCGCTCCAGCGGGGGATGACG
>CALAEG010000463.1 GCA_937890965.1 uncultured Caulobacteraceae bacterium
GCTCGGCCAGCTGCTCCGGCACCAGCTTGCCGGTGGCGTAGTAGTCGAGGAAGAGCAGCGGCTCCGCGCCCTGGGCCAATAGGTCGTTGACGCACATGGCGACCAGGTCGATGCCGACCGTGTCGTGCCAGCCGCTCTCGATGGCGACGCGAAGCTTGGTGCCGACGCCGTCGGTGGTGGCGACCAGCAGCGGATCGGTGAAGCCCGCCGCCTTCAGGTCGAACAGCGCCCCAAACCCGCCAAGCGCCGCGTCCGCGCCCGGCCGCCGGGTCGCTTTGGCCAGCGGTTTGATCGCTTCGACCAGGGCCGCGCCCGCATCGATATCGACGCCGGCGTCCGCATAGGTGAGGCCATTGGGCCGTTCGTTCATCTCGGAAATCCGCTTGCCGGGCGCTTGCTGCTGGAACGAGCCTTGGCTTCGCCCCGAGTCTCCGGGCTATAGCTAGCCGATGACGCCGATCACCACCACAGCCGACCTCGCGGCCTTTTGCCAGAAACTGGCCGATGCGCCCTTCATCGCGGTCGATACCGAATTCATGCGCGAGACCACCTATTGGCCGCGCCTTTGTCTCGTCCAGGTCGCCGGCCCCGACATCGCGGCCAATATCGACCCGATGGCCGAGGGGCTCGACCTGGGGCCGCTGCTCGCCCTGATGGCCGACGAGAGCGTGCAGAAGGTGTTTCACGCCGGCCGCCAGGACGTCGAGATCTTCAACAATCTGGGCGTGATCCCCCGGCCGCTGTTCGACACCCAGATCGCCGCCATGGCCGCCGGCTTCGGCGAGCAGGTGGCCTATGACGCCCTGGTGCGCCAGATGCTGAAGATCACCCTGGACAAGTCCAGCCGCTTCACCGACTGGGCGCGGCGGCCGCTGAACCAGGCGCAACTGGAATACGCCGTGGCCGACGTGACCCATTTGGCCGCCCTCTATCCCATGCTGCGCAAGCGGCTGGAGGAGACCGGCCGCCTGGCCTGGGTGATGGAGGAGATGGGTGCGCTCACCGACCCGGCCATTTACGACATCGATCCGGAAAATTCCTGGAAACGGCTCAAGCCCCGCAAGTTCGCGGCCAAATACCTGGCCGTCCTGCGCGGCGTCGCCGCCTGGCGCGAACGCACCGCCCAGACCCGGGATCAGCCGCGCGGTCGCATCCTGAAGGACGACGCGATCGACGAGATCGCCACACAACTGCCTACGGATGCGGATGCGCTTGGGCGCCTGCGCTCGCTGCCCAAGGGGTTCGCCGGCTCGCGCTTCGGCGTCGAGATCGTCGAGGCGGTGCGCGAGTCCCTGGCAAAGGCCGAGACCTATGCGCCGGTCATCGAACGCAGCTCGACGCCGCCGAACCCGGCCTCGGGCGCCATTGTCGAACTGCTCAAGGTGCTGCTCAAGGCCCGCGCCGAGGACGCCGGGGTCGCGTCGAAACTCATCGCCACCGTCTCCGACCTGGAAAAGATCGCCAGCGACGACGACGCCGACACCTCCGCCCTGCGCGGCTGGCGGCGCGAAGCCTTCGGCGAGGATGCGCTCAGGCTGAAACGCGGCGAACTGGCCCTGGTGTTGGATGGCGCGCGCGTGCGCGTGGTCGAGGTCAGGCGAGCGCCGCCGAAGGCCGCGGAGTAGGCTCAGCGCCTAGATCCTCCCCCGGAGGGGGAGGATCTAGCTCAGCGGCCCAGTTTCAGCCCGAGCTCCAGCCGGTCGGCCAGTTGCGAGGCGCGTTTGGCGGTCTGTTCGCCGAGCAGCATGTCGGCCCAGCGTTCGTCGGCGGTGAGGCTGACCGCGCCGCCCGCGATGGCCAGGGTCGAGCGGCGCAAGAGGTCGGCGCTGCGGCCCGACAGGTCGCAGCCCAGCCGCATGGCCGCACCCAGCGCCAACGCGCGGGCGTGGCGTTCATCGGTGAGGATCCGGCTCATGATGCGCGGCTCCGGCGGGTTGGACGAGGCTGTGTGGCGGGCGAACAGGGCAACGGCCAGGAAACCGCGCTCGGCATGGGTCATGCCGGCGATCGGCGCGCGCAGCACCTGTTCGAACACCAGGTCGGCGCGGTGGTCGGGATGCAGCCGCGCGCCCAGGTCGGCCAGCCGGCAGGCGGCGGCGATCAGGGTCGGCTCGCGGCCGGGAAAGACAGGATCGAGCGCCGCGAAGGCCGGGTTGAGCCAGGTTTCCAGCGCCGGCCCCAGGTCCTCGCTCAGCCCCTGGCGCGCGCCAAGGGCCACGCAGCCCTCGACCAGCGGATCGAGCCCGCGCACCCGCGCCGGCATGGCCTCGAGCAAGAGGCCCTCGCGCAGCCCGTAGGCCGAGACGGAGATCCGCCTCAAGCCAAGCCGCTCGATCATGCCCTCCAGCACCACCGCGGCGTAGGGGATGGTGTCGAGCCGGCGCTTGGAGACGCCCTCGATCCGCTCCAGCGAGCCCTTGGACTGACGCGCGAGGAAGCGGGCGGCGGTCAGAGCGTCTTCGGCGCTGATCTCGTACTGGTGGACGATCTCCAGCGGGTAACCGGTCAGCTGCATCTGCAGCAGCGCCAGGTTCCGCCAGCCGCCGCCGACCGCATAGAGGGTCTCGGCGGCGAAGGCGTTGCTGACCCCGTCCAGCACCCTGGCCGTGCGGGCCCGCGCGCGGTTCAGGTCGAACCCGTCGGGGCCACGCAGCGCGAAGGCGCCCAACGGCAGGCTGACGCCCGCGCCCGGCTTGCCCGCGTCGACCAGGGTCAGTTCCAGGCTGGAGCCGCCCATGTCGCCGACCACGCCGCTGGCGTCCGGCTGGCCGGCCAGGACACCCAGGGCGGCGTAGCGCGCCTCCTCCTCGCCGGACAGGACCCGCACCTTCAGGCCGGCCTCGGCCTTCAGCTGGCGGATGAAATCCGGCCCGTCGGCGGCTTCGCGCACGGCGGCGGTGGCGACGACGAAGACCTCCGTCGGCTTGACCGCCTCCAGCACTGCCTTGAATCGCCGAAGCGCGGTGAGCGCGATCCGCACGCCTGGCGGGGCCAGCCGGCGCGTGGCCGCCACCTCGCTGCCCAGGCCAGCCAGGACCTTTTCGTTGAAGACGGTCCAGATCGCCCGGCCTTCCAGCCGATAGATGACCAGACGGACCGAGTTGGAGCCGATGTCGATGACCGCCGCGTCGCGCGCGGGCCTAGTGTGGCGATTCAGAAATTCGCCAGTGCTTTGTGGCGGGCTCGGAGCGAATTTCTGAATCTATAGCCACACTAG
>CALAEG010000464.1 GCA_937890965.1 uncultured Caulobacteraceae bacterium
CGATCCGCTTCAGGACGCTGATGCAGGGGCAAAAAAAGAGCGTACGCGGCGTACGCCAATTGCTCATCCAGCGGGTCCGGCGCGCGCATCTCGTTTGAGTGGATCATCGTCGCCATGCGCGGCCGCGTGGTCACTTCAGCGCCAGCGGATTAACCGGTGATCCAAATCCGTTGGTCACCGCCAACGGGGGCGCCGCCAGAAGAAAGGTGTAGCGTCCGTCGGCCGCGCAGTCCGCTGCGAGAGCCTCGAGGTTGAACATCTCGCCAAGCGGGCAGCCCATGTCGCGCAAGCAAAGCATGTGAAAAGCCAGCGGCATCGCCGAGCCGAGGCCTTCGGCGTCCAGGAGTTCAACCGCCACGTTATCTGCACAGACCGCCGCGACCGATTTGTCATGCACCCATTCGGCTGCGTGGTAGCTTAGGCCCGCCTGCATGCCCATGAAGCGCTGACGGTCCTGGTCGATAGTGAAGGCCTGAATGTGTCCGGTCCGGACCAAGACAATATCGCCAGGCTGAACTTCGACGCCCTGTCTCGTGCAACAGGCGTTGAGGTCATCAACCGTGATCCCGTAGTCGGTTGGCAGCCGCTCCAAGCCCTTGAACCGCGCCATGTCGATCAACACGCCGCGCGACATGATCCCTGGCGTCGCGAGATGCTCGACGCCCATCTTGGCGGCGCCCTTTTCCGTCAGGCATTCGCGGGCGTTGCAGCCGTTGTAGAGCATCCCATCATAGTGGACGTGGCCCAGCGCATCCCATTGCGTCGCCGCCTGCAACGGCATGTGGATCACGTCATCCGAGTAGACCACATTGGGATAGGCGGGGTTCAAAGGCGTGAACAGGTCCGTCACATAGACCTTCGGGTTGAAACGACCGCCGCCGGGCTGCGGTCCGTTCTTGTCAAAATTCAAACCCAGATTGAACAGCTTTCCCATCTGCACCGAACCGACGGCGCGCATCAGTGCTTCCGGCCCGATGTGGTTGAGTGTCCCGCGCTGGTCGTAGACGCCCCAACGGCCCCAGTTGCGCAGGGTCTCGGCGAGATGGTCGAAATTCGCGGGTCTCATGCGTATGACTATCCTGTCCGGCTATCAATTCGGTCCATCAAACTTCCTCCAGCCGGGGGAGGACAATTTGTGACCTGCTAGCCTTCAGCGCGGCCGCCACGCGGACCAGACGCATGTCCTGATAAGCCGCCACCACAAGGTCGTCGCCCGTCGGAGCACGACGTTCAGCGCCATGAGACACGCTGGCGGCGCCATATGGAGTGCCGGCTCGAAAGAGGGCCGGATGCCCATAGCCAGTCGGCACGATGATCAGTCCAAGATGAGCCAATGTTGGGTAAAGACCAAGCGCGGTCGCCTCAAGGCCGCCATGAGGTGACGAGCTGGCTGTAAAGACCCCGGCGGCTTTCTCAGCCAGATCACCGCTGAGCCAGAGCGCGCCTAGGGTCTCAAAGAATGCCTGCAGCTCGCTCGCGGCGGCGCCGAATCGCGTCGGCGCGCCGAAGGCAAGCCCGTCAGCCCACCTTGCGCCATCGAGTGTGGGCGCCGCGTAGGCATCGTTCATCCGCGCTGCGTTCTCCACCCATCCCGGGGCCAGCTGCATCCTCTGCTGATCAACGAGTTCTCGCACTCGCCTCACGCGCACCGAGGCGCCGGCCTCGCGCGCGCCCTCGGCGATGGCGCCAGCGAGTGCTTCGACCGAGCCGTCGCGGGAATAGAACGCCACCAGGACGTTGACCGGGGGGCTCATCGATTGGCCCCAGGCACCGCTAATCTCGTCTCCGCGATCTCCGTGTCCCCTTTGCCAAAACCCCCTATTGGCGCCAAATCCCGACTACGACAGCGTCTCCTCGGCCGTTCCACACCGACCCCAAGACAGCTAGTCGCCGCCTCTAGATCGGGTGGGCTGCTCGCTCACGATGGTCGGGGTTTGCGTGGGAAACGCTGACTGGCTGCTCGTGCGCATGGGAACTGCACCTCTGGCGATGAAGCAGGAGTTTGGCCCGGCAAATTCAAGTCCGCCGGGCCGAGTGACGCTGCAATACAGAAGGAGGGCTGCACGCAGCACCATCAGATATGTCGGCTGGCGGCGCTGTAATCAAAGCAATGATTTTTAACGCGGCACAAACTCTGTTCGCCGGGTGTTTGACAAGCCTCACTGCAATCAACCAGGGGCGGCCTCATCGTCGACGCCGCCGTCGCGCGTCACAACTCAAGCAGCCCGGCCGGCGGCCCAGTGCTCGCGGAATATTTGCCGCGCGGACAATTTTATTTCCTTGTGCTTCCAAGCACGCCCGCCCTCTTCATTAGCCAGCCAGGAGACAGGGCGCGGAGTAAAATCATCATGGCGATTGTCCGGGAGGCCTACGGCTTTGTCCACGCGGACGCGAGCCGGCTCAAGGAAGTCTATGGTGGACCGTCAGGCCAGGTCTTCGTCGAGTGCATGCGCATCCGTCCGGAGATCGGCGAGTCGAAGACGGTGATCCTCTTCAGCCATCCGATCGGGGGCGGATCGTTCCTGCCTCTGGTCACTGCGCTCGCGCACGCGGGGCGGCACGTCATCTATTGCAACCCGCGCTACCGAGGGAATGACACCGCCCTGATCATGGAGAAGTGCGTCCTCGATTTGGGGGCCTGCGTCGCTGACCTGAAGACCCGGTTCGGCTATGAGAAGGTAATCTTTGGTGGCTGGTCCGGCGGCGGCTCGTTGTCGCTCTTCTATCAAGACCAGGCCGAGCATCCCACAATCACGGATACACCGGCAGGCGATCCGGTCGATCTCATCGGCGCCGGCCTCCAGCCAGCCGACGGCATTATGCTGTTGGCCGCCCACATCAGCCGTTCTGTTACTATGACCGAATGGATGGACCCCTCCATTCTCGACGAGGCTCGCCCGTTTGAGCGCGACCCCGGTCTGAACATCTACAATCCGGCCTGCCCCGATCAGCCGCCGTATTCGGATGCGTTCGTGCGGCGTTTCCGAGAGGCCCAGATCGCCCGCAATCGCCGCATCACCGCCTGGGCTAAGGCGCAGCTCGCCGAAATCAGGGCCGCTGACGATTCCGACGCCGAGCGTTGCTTCGTCGTCCAGGGTACGATGTGCGATGTGCGCTGGACGGACCCGACCCAGGACCCATCGGACCGACGCCCGCACACCTGCTACCTTGGCGACCCGCGGATCGTGAACGACGGCCCAGTGGGCCTGGGCCGCTTCACGACGCTTCGCTCATGGCTATCGCAATGGAGCTACGACGAAAGCCGCGCCAATGGCGCGCTCAATGCCGCTCGCATCTCCTGTCCGGTGCTTGTCATCAACAATACCGCCGACCTCGCATGCACGCCCAGCCACGCCCGGCGACTGTTCGACGCGGTCGCCTCGAGAGACAAGGTTATCGTGCAGATAGAGGGGGCCGATCACTATTACTCCGAGCGGCGCGACCTATTGCCGAAGGCAACCGCAGCCGTCACGGCCTGGCTGGATGATCACCGCTTTTGACAGTGGGTGGAACCGAACCACTCCGGTCGGGTAACTTAGGATGAGCTGCCAGGTGCGCCCGCGATGAGTGCCGATAGCGGGCCAACGGTTCAGGCGCGTCCATGGGGATTAAATCCCTACGGCGTGGTCACCATCCTCATGATCACGTCAGTGCTGTCCTATCTCGACCGCACGCTTGTCGGGCTCATGGTGGATCCGATCCGCCACGACCTGCATATTGGCGACACGCAGATTGGGCTGCTGTCCGGCTTCGCGGTCGCCCTGTTCTACGCCCTGATGGGTCTGCCGTTCGGCCGCTGGGCCGACAAGCACAATCGCAAATGGCTTATCGTCGGCGGCGTGACGGCCTGGAGCCTCGCTACAGCCGCCGGCGCCTTGACTCACACGTTCGCGGGGCTGTTCTGCGCCCGCCTCCTGGTGGGCGTCGGTGAGGCGACAATGGGCCCAGCGGCACTCTCATTGATCGCCAATCTGTTCCCGAAATACCGGTTGGGCTTTGCGTTGGCGCTGTTCTCCACTGGCATCACGATTGGAAATGGCGCCGCGATCGCGCTAGGCGGGGCCCTCGTCGAGGGCCTGAAGGCCGCGACCTTGACCTTGCCGATCATCGGAGACGTATCTGGCTGGCGGTTGGTCTTTGGGATCGTGGGCCTTAGCGGGCTGCCGATCGCCGGGTTGATCGCCCTTCTGGTGCGCGAACCGCCGCGGCAGACCCAGGAGCTCGCGCCCAACCTGCGCGCGGTGCTTGCGCAGATGCGAGACCATCTTCCCGCCTACGGGTTGGTCATGGTCGGCTATTCGCTGATGGTGGTCATGTCAGGCGCTCAGGCGCTCTGGGGGCCGGCCTACTTCCATCGCTTACACCACATGCCTATCGGACAGTTCGGGCCATTTTTCGGGGTCCTGATGGGCATAGGCGGCACAGTGGGCTTGTTGTTTGGCGGCGCGGTTTCCGATGCCCTCACGCGTCGCGGCGTTTCCGCCGCCCCGGCGCGAGTCATCCTGGTGTCAATCATATTGCAGGCGCCCCTACTGATCGCCGCGTATCTGGCCAAGGACACAGGGGTTGCGTTGGCATTCTTTGGCGCCGGGGTCATCGTGCTAACCCTGAACGGCGCACTCCAGACCGCGACGTTTCAGAGGGTCACACCCCCGCGCATGTTGGGCAGCGTTTGGGCGATCTATCTGATCTTCGCGAACCTGATCGGAGGCGGTCTCGGGCCAGTTCTCATCGGCGGGATATCGCAACACCTGTCGCCGGGGGGTGAACGGCTTGGCCAAGCCTTGGCCGTGGTCGCTGTCCTGGTTCTGCCGCTAGCGGCCCTCCTGGTGTTTCTGGCACTGAAACCCTTGGCCCAGGGCGAGCGGCGCGTGGCCGTGTCGTAGAGACAGTTGGGACCCGCCTAGGATCGTGAAGCGATCGTTGCGGGGTGTTAGAGGTCAGCGCTGTAGCGTCGACCTTTGGCGTGGCCGCCGAGACCGCAAGGAAGCGGGTCAGCCGCTTCCGGGCCGAGAGGGCGGGACCTTGACGGCTACATGGCCGATGAACGCCTCGCGCCCGGAGCCGTCAAAGATCGACCAGTGGGTTTCGACCTGGGGCTATTCTGCCGCGTGTCGCGTCTGGCGTAACAGCACGGGCGTGTAGTCGACGCGCTCGCCCTTGGCGTTCTTCACTCGCGGACCGAGGTCCGCCTCGGTCCCCAGTTTGCGCATCAGGCTCGCGAACTCGAAGGCGATTCCATCAGGGTCGCGGAAATACATGGATCGAATCCACGTCTTGTCGTCGGGTTTATCGCCGTAGGGCTCATCGCTGCCGTGATTGATGGTGCGGACAGTGATCCCCTTCGCCCGCATGTTGGCAAGGATCTCGTCGAACCGCTCCTTCGGGATATCGAGCGCGATGTGGTTCATCGAGGCGATAGCCGTCTTCGCGCCGTCCTTGCGGACGTCGAGATTCTGGGAGGCGACTCCCGGCGCGGCCGCCGGAGCGTCCTCAAACGTCATGTAGGAGAGCATCGCCCCGTTGCCCATGTCGTGGAAGCTGTGCTGGCCGCCGCCAGGTAGTTCTTCCATCTTGAGGAGCGGAATGCCCACGTCCTCCCAGAACTTGACGGTCTCGTACATGTCCGAGCATACGAGGGCGACGTGGCTTATGCCGCGCGTGAGTGCGGTTGACGTCAACATGTGACCTCCGTGCATTCTGTCTGTTTAGAGACCCCCGCCCCAAAATAGCGCAGAGTGTTCGGTCGAAACACCTGGGAAATCTTTGCGTCTCAGCAAATTTGATTTGTCTCGAGAGTTGCAGACCCGAGGCGTCGGTTTCTGCCTGTTTCCAGAGCCCGGCATCGTGGGCGGCGCCTTCGCCCGCGCGGACGCAATATTCTCGGACGAGCCGTCCATGTCTGGCGGATTCCGCCCCGAAACCTTGGAGATGCCGAGTGCGGCGACCGGTGCTCCGCACGTGGGGGTCCGACGGCGGTGTTCGCGTAGTGAGGCGGCCGCCTATCGACCGCAATCAGCAGCGGGCAAGGGAAAGGTCATCG
>CALAEG010000465.1 GCA_937890965.1 uncultured Caulobacteraceae bacterium
AACGGATCGGGCGGCGGCTTCGGACGCTTGGGCGAGGGCTTCATCCCGCCGCCCTACCCCGCTCCGGTTAGCCCGCTATGAATTTGGTCTGACAAAGCCCGGCGAAGCCATGGTAGAGTTCCCACCCTAAGAGTAGCTGGCCGATCGAGCCTCGTCAGTGACCTCACCGGCCGGTGAACTTCGGCTCGCGGCGCTGCAGGAACGACTGCAGCCCTTCCTGACGGTCCCGGCTCACCTCCTGCGGATGGGTGAACAGAATATATTCCCGTTCGTCGATGCGGACCTTGTTGTCCGTCGTCTTGTAGTGCCCGTACTTCACCGACTTGATGTAGAGCGGCGGAATCTTCTTCAGCAGCTCGGCCCAGCGGACCGCCTCGTCCATCAGCTGCTCATCGGCGACGACCTTATTGACCAGCCCCACTTCCTAGGCGCGCTGCGCGTCCATGATTCGTCCGCCGTTCCACGCCAGCAGCATGAACTCGAGGCTGATCTTGAACGGCATGTACGGCAGATACTCGATCGGCGGCAGCGGCGTGCCGATCCGCGCCTCCGGAAAGCCGATCAGCATGCTCTCGCCGGCGATGGTGATGTCGCAGCCGCGGACGGCGAGCGCATAGCCGGCGCCGAGCGTGTAGCCCTTGATCGCGCCGACGATCGGCTTGAACACCGTTATGCCGTTCTGCGGGTAGCCTTGATGGACCTGAAAAGGGATGTCGCGGTCGATGGCGCCGGGGCTGACGTCCGCGCCGGCGCAGAAGTGCTTGCCGGCACCCGTGAGGATGGCGACCTTGGCGGCAGGATCGGCCTCGAACCGGATCCAGGTCTCGCGCAAGGCGTCGCTGAGGGCGCCGTCCAGCGCATTCAGCTTTTCCGGTCGATTCATGGTGATGAAGGCGATCTCGTCCCGCACCTCATAGAGCAGCACAGCCTCCGGCTTCGCCGGTTTTGGTTTGGCGTTCCGCTTCACCTGAGGCTTGCCTACGCTAGCCATGAAGTCTCTCCCCTGAACGGGCCGGCGGCCTCTGCGCCCGCCCGAGCCCCCTCCGACGTCACGTCCGACGAAGTGGCGTCGATCCGAGTCGGTCCCGAGAGCTGGACCCGCCGCGCATAGGCGCCGCAACCTCCCCTCGCCTGACAACAAGAGCCCCAAGTGGTGCGCTGATCAAGAGCTGTCGGCGTCCGCCCTCTCGGCTTGCCTGATTTGTAGCTCAACGCACCCGACGACCGCAGCTCTTCGGCGCGGCATCCGGCGGCCTTAGCACCCCGTGTCCGAAAACCCACCGTTTTCAGGACAAGGATTCGCCAACGCGGCCATTGGTCCGCGCCGCCATCTTAGGCGGCACAGTCCGCATGGCGGGACGTGGCCGTCCGCCGGGGCCAGCCGCGCTTCGCGCGAATACCCCTGGCGACGCCCTTAATCAATTTGTTCGACCTGGGCTCTTATAATCGAACCAGAGTGTGGTGCGAATGACAGAAAATCCAGCCCAGCCGCCATTCGGTATCAGCGCAGCGCTTCCCGCGTTCGCGCGAGCCACGCGTTTAGCCAAGGCCCTGTTCGGCGGGGTTGACGCTAGCATCGTCCTGTCAGGCCCGAGCGGTCTCTGGCGCAGCTACGATGCCTGCGCTCTTCCGCGCATCGACCCGGCCGAGACTATCATGGCCAGCGGCGAAGGTATCTGGATAGCGGACGCGCTTACTGACGCGAGATGTGCCGACACTGCTTGGCCCGAGGAACAAACCAACCCTCGGTGCTATGTGGGTGCGCCGATCAGACTGGCAGACGGCTCGACCTTAGGGGTCATTTTCGTCGTCTCGCGCGATCCCCGGTCGTACCAGGAGGCGCTTGCTGGAAGCCTCGTCGACCTCGCCGACTTTGTCGCAGACGAGTGCGACCGCGCAATCGCCGCCGACGCCTCGGCTAAGGCTACCGCGGCGTTGGAGACTAAATGCAGTGAGCTCGCGGCATTCGCCGACACCACCCCCGTTTCGATTGTAATGACCGACCGTGAGATGCGGATTGTCAAAGCCAGTGGACTGTGGATGCAGAACAGACGCCTCACGGAAGCCGAAGTTCTTGGACGCTCGATTTACGACATCGTATCCGGCTATCAGAGGTTTGAAGACGCGTACGACCAAGTGCTCGCGGGGAAAGAATTTCGGGACGATAGGGTGAAATGGTGGCGCGACGGCGAGCTCCACTGGATGCAATCAGTCGTGGTGCCCTGGCGCGACCAGCATGGCGAGATCGGAGGCATCCATATTACGGCCCACGACATCACCGAGATGATCGATGCGATGAATCGCACCGAACGGTCCGAGGCGCGGTTGAGACTCGCCCTTGAGATGGCCGAGATGCATGTCTTCGAAATGGATTTCGGCCGCGGCCTTCTGGAGAAAGCCGGCGCGGAAGAAACCTTCTACGAGCGGCCCCAGACCTTTGAGGACATGAGGACGGACAGCCTGGCCGTGGTCCATCCCGATGACCGCGAGCGTGTTGGCGAACTGTTGCGCCAGCACGTCGAGGAGGGTGCGCCTTACAGCACCGAATACCGAATCAACCGCGCTGATCGCGAGGTCTGGGCCGCGAGCGTCTTGAAAATCACGCGCAAGGATGATGGCAGCCTCGTCCGCCTCACCGGCGCGATCCAAGATATCACGGCGCGGAAGCAAGACGAGCGGGAGCTGCTGCGAGCCAAGGAGGACGCCGAAGCGGCCAATCGCGCCAAGAGCACCTTCCTTGCTACCATGAGCCACGAAATCCGCACGCCTCTGAATGGCGTGCTTGGCATGGCCCAAGCCATGGCCGTCGGTGAGCTTTGCCCGGTTCAGCGCGAGCGGCTCGACGTGATCCGTCAGTCGGGCGAGACGTTGCTCTCCATCCTCAACGATGTTCTCGACCTGTCAAAGATTGAAGCTGGCAAACTTGAGTTGGAAGAGGCCGAGTTCGACCTCGGCGACCTTGCCCATGGCGCTCACGCAGCCTTCACGGCCATCGCCAACAAGAAGGGCTTGTCCTTCGATCTGAAGGTCGAAAAGGCCGCACGCGGCATTTACCGCGGCGACTCAACGCGCGTCAGGCAGGTTATCTACAATCTCGTTTCAAACGCCCTGAAGTTCACCGAGCGGGGTGAGGTTCGGGTCAAGATTTCCTACAAAAGACAGAGGCTCAACATTCTAGTGAGCGACACCGGGATTGGGATTTCGAAGGATCGCTTGAGCAGTCTCTTCCAGAAATTCGAGCAAGCCGACGCGTCGACCACCCGGCGGTTTGGCGGCACCGGACTCGGCTTGGCCATTTGCAGAGAACTGACGACCCTGATGGGCGGCTCGATCAGGGCCGAAAGCGAGCCTGGCCAAGGCACAACCTTTATCGTCTCGTTGCCAATGCCCAAGGTCGCGGCCTCCTCGCGTAAGCGTGCTCCAGCGTCTAGGGCGCCGGCGGCGACCATCCTTGAGGCGCAACCGTTGAAGGTGCTCGCCGCAGAGGACAACACAGTCAATCAGCTTGTGCTCAAGACTTTGCTGCATCAGATCGGGGTCGATCCGACGATTGTCGAGAATGGCGCGCAGGCGGTTGCCGCGTGGGAGCGGGAGCCTTGGGATCTGATTTTGATGGACGTTCAGATGCCCGAGACAGACGGGCCGACAGCAACCAGGCTCATCCGCGAACGTGAGCTGGCATCCGGTCGGGCTCGCACACCGATCATCGCATTGACGGCCAACGCCATGGCCCACCAGGTGGCGGAATACCGGGCCGCCGGCATGGACGGCTTCGTCGCCAAGCCGATAGAGATCGCTCGGCTGTTCGCCGCCATGCAGGAAGCGCTGCCCATTGAGTGTATCGAGGACGCGGTCGCGGCCTAAACGCGTCGCGAGACGGCGTCGCAAGCAAAGGTCCCAGCCATCAGAGAGCCGTGGAGCCGGTGTCCGGCAATCGCGACGAGACCGCGATCCCCGACCGTATCGCGCAGGCGCCAGCGATAAAGGACCACGCTCATGGCCAAGCCGCTCGACCAGGCCATGACATTGAAGACCAGGTGGGTCCGGGGTGCGGTCGGGTTGCGGATCATCCCACCCCTGATGCAACGAAACCGCCTTCCATGGCATTGATCGTTCGACGCCCGCCAAGCTGGCGCCGAAGGCTGGCAAGCCAAACCACTGCAGCTCGGCCGAAAGCGCCGGGCCGATAACCCATGGAGCGCACCCGATGCATCTAACCCGCCGATCCGCCGCCGCCGCGGTTCTCAGCTTTGCGATGGCCTTCAGCCCGCTGGCCATGTCCGTCGCCCGGGCCGACTCCGGCGCAGACCACACCGCCGACGCCGTACAGGCGTTGCACGAGCTGGAGGATAAGGACCCAGGTTCGCGATTCTACGCCCGCCACGCCAAGGCGGTGCTGGTCTTCCCATCGGTGCTGAAGGCCGGCTTCGTGTTCGGTGGAGAGAGCGGCAATGGAGTGCTTCTGGTCCATGGCCGGCCCGAGGGCTACTACAACCTCAGCGGCGGCTCCTGGGGCCTGCAGATGGGCGTCCAGGACTTTGCCTATGCCCTGTTCTTCATGACGGATTCCTCCCTCGACTATCTGAGGAAGACCGAGGGCTTCGACGTCGGCACGGGCCCAAGCATCGTGGTCATCAACCAGGGCGCGGGCGCTGAGGCCAATGTCACGACAATCACCCACGACGTTTACGCCTTTCCCTTCAACCAGAAGGGCCTGATGGCGGACTTGACGCTGCAGGGCACAAAGATCACGCGCATTCACGACCACTGATGGTGGCCTAGGCGCGCAGACGCGTCGGACGCGTCGGACGCCACGACCGCTATCGTCGCGGCTCAGGCCAAGCAAACCATCGGCCTCCCGGCCTGGCGCCGGCTGGACGCCAGTGAAAGCCTGGATGCGCTGACGGCTGCCGCACTCGGCCTCGTCCGGCATGTCGATGAGCAATCTCCGGGTTGACCGCGCTCAGAGCATGAGAACGGCGGCCGTAAAGGCCGAGCTCGAATGGCTTTCAGGCGAGCTGGATCCTGCCCGCAACGTCGACGTGTTTCTCTCCGGCGCTCTTGCGCGCGCCTC
>CALAEG010000466.1 GCA_937890965.1 uncultured Caulobacteraceae bacterium
GTTAGCCCCCGGTATGCGTACGCCAAGCCCTCGGCGCAGCCGGGGCTCTTAAAAGAGCGCGCGGTCATCCATCGGCACGGCTCCGCCGTACCGTTTCTTCATCGTCTACTGTATTGATTCTGAAAACGGCTTCCGGATTAAGAATCCGAACAAGCACAACCCGCCTTTTGCGGCGCTTGTGCTCACGTATTATTCAAGCAGAATCCCGATCAATTAATGACGACAGTGCATGGATATCGACGCACGTCATCTTGTCGCTAAGGTTGCTTAGCGGGGCAAGTGCAACGAATGTTTTCGAGAGGCACGAAGTTGCACGAAGTTGCACGGTCGCGCGGTAGGCGGCTGGGCTAGAGGGCGGTCGCTGTCATTGCAAGTCGGCGAAGCGGTCTATTCGTCGGCGGCAATGACCGGCGCCGGGGCGAACTGGATCTGGTCGTTCAGTTCATAGGCGTTCGGCTTCGTCGGATCGCCCCGTTCCGAGATCAGCCTGCCGGAGTGCAAGGCGAATATCCCGTCCAGGAAGGCCGAGCGGAAGCCCGCCCGAAGATAACGCTGGGCATAGTCGTGCTCGAAGTGCCCGGCTTTCTCGTCGAACGGCCCCACCTTGGCGAAGACGTCCGTCCTGACGGCCGAGGGCTGCAGCGAATAGTGCGGCCAGTAGGCGCTGCTGCGCCGGCCATGGCCTTCCTGGAAGCGGCGATAGGCCTCGGTGTCGGGGGGATAGTGCTCGTGCACGACGTAAGACTGCCCGTGGCTGGTGCGACGGCGGAATCCCCCCGCCAGATCGCGCTGCTCGAGCATCTCGGCGTAGTTGCGGTTGAACAGCACCTGGCCGATCTCAGGGACTTCCTCCATGATTTCTAGGGCCGAACCGATATAGGGCCGCCGGGCGAAGAAGCTCCAGTCGTCCTCCAGGTGGACCAGCCACGGCGTCCGCACGGTCTGGCGGATCAGGTTGAGGCTGCGGGCATGTCCCTTCTCGTCCGGCCCTTTCTCGATGAACTCGAAAAAGGGAAAGAGCCGCCGCATCTCGGCGCGATCTTCGTTGCTGGAATTGTCATCGACGCAGACGAACCGGTCGACCAGGTCGATATCGGTGCAGGCGTTCAGGAACGACGAGATGGTGCTGATGAAGAGATTCAGCCGCTTGCAACTGGTCACCGTGAGCGTCACCCGCGGCGCCGCTGACGGCTGTCGCGCGGCGAGACGGGCGACATGGTCCGGGTCGTAACGCAGGAAGCCATCCTTGAGGGCCGGAACGGAATAGTCGCGGTTCTTCTCGATGCGGGTCCTGTCACTATCGGGAAGCGCGCGATGGTCGAGCAGTTCGCTGCACAGGTCGAAGGCCTCCTCGGGAAAGCTGCAATAGAAGGCGGAGATCGCCTGCTCGTCGAGGGCGCGGAATTCGTAGTCGAGGGCCTCGACGAACAGGGCGTTCGGGCCGGGCTTCGGGACACGGGCCGCGCGCTTGGCCAGCACATAGGCCTCGGCGAAGCGCTCGGCGCCGCGGGCCAGTGTCGCGGCCCGCACCAGAGGTTCGGCCCGGTGCGGAAAGGCGCGGAAACAGGCCTCGTACGCCTCCAGGACCTCGTCCAGCGGCCGTCCCAACTGGTTCAGGCAGGCCGCCAGGCGGTAGCGGGCGTAGAAGGTCTCCTCCGGCCAGCCGGGCATGCCGGCGCGGCGGGTATAGGCCTCCAGCGCCTTGTCGAAGCGCCCGGCGTCGTACCAGCTCTGCGCCAGGTAGAAGGCTCGACGGCCATTGTCCGGCTCGGCTGCCAGTGCGGCCTCGAGGATGGCCGCATCCTTGGCGTATTTGTCGGGGTCGCGGCTGCGGCTGCCAAGCCGCCGCGAGACCACCCAGTAGTCACCCTCGATCCGGCCGAGCGCCGGCTCGCGGTCGTCGCAGCTAGGATATTCGTGCAGGACGCCGACATATTTCCAGGGCAGGTCACGGCGGAAGAGCTGGGTGCGCCAGTATTCGAAGTCGGGCCCGATGCGGAGCTGATAGCCGTCCGCGGTCAGCCGACCGAGTTCGGGCCGTCCTTCCAGCAAGTCGTCGGCGTCGAACATCCACAGATAGTCCGAGGTGGAGTGCTCGCGGGCGAGCGCCAGGGCCTCGGAGCGGTTCCAGCCGAAGTCGCGCCACGGACGATCGAAGACATGGCCCTTGATGCCGCGCGCGGCCATGTCGTCGCTGATCACCGCCTGCGTGCCGTCGCCGGAGCCGGTGTCGACGACGACGTAGTCGGCGATGTGCGGCGCAAGCGAAGCCAGCGCCTCGCCCACGACCGCGGCCTCGTCCTTGACGATCATGACGAGGCAGATCGAAGACCGCGCCTTGCCTGAAGATCCCGCCAAATGCCTCACTCCACGCGCGCCAGCATCGCAATGAGCGTGTCGCACATGCGTCTTCGCTACACTGGCGGGCCGGGAAATCACAGCCGTGCATCGCGGCCGGCGGATCAAGCCTTTCGCGCGCGTTCAGCCATTGGTCGATGCTGATCGGAAGGTTGCGGGACCGGGTTCAGCCAAACCCCGGCGCATCTGAAAGCGCGTTGGCGCGTTCTGTCTGAACAGTATTTGCCTCTTGGGGTGACGCCATGAACCGATCTGTCCTGATGTTAAGCGTGGCTGGCGCGCTCGCCATCTGCGCCCTGACTGTTCCAGCAACGGCCAGCGCCTCCTGCGCCGATCGCCGGGTGACCGGCACGGTGCTCGGCGGCATCGGCGGCGCCCTGATCGGCAACTCCATTTCCAGGGGCGGCACTGGCGCGGTGCTCGGCGGCCTCGGCGGCGCGGTCCTCGGCCACGAGATCGCCGGCAGCGGCTGCCGCGGCTATCGGACGGCCTACTACGACCGCCGCGACCGGCCGTATGGCTACGCTGAGCCGCGCCGCGCGCGATATGTCTACTACGACCAATACGGCAACCCGGCGCCAATCCCGGTAGACGCTCCCTATCCCCGGCCGGCCTACGGTTATGCCGGCGCCGCCGGCTGTCGCACGGAAACCCAGTCCTATTATGACGACCGCGGCGCGCTGGTGCAGCGCCCGGCGCAGATCTGCGACCGCTAGTTCGGCCGCGCCCCCCAAAACCGAGGACAACCGATGAACCGCAATACCGTGACGGCCGCCCTGGCCTTGGCCGCCCTTGGCCTGTCCGCCTGCAACGATCACGGCGATCGGATGGTCAACTCCAGGATCTGCGCGGATTTCAGCACCGCCAGCAGCGCCCAGCCGGGCGTTGCGCCCGTCGCGGCCGCCGACGCGGCCTCACCGGTCGATGAGTGCGTTCGCCGCTGGGCCTACAGCCTGGCCGGCTCGCCCGATCATGCCGATATCGTCGCCAACGCCGTGGTCGCCGCCTGTGGCGCCGCCCTGACGCGCTGGAGCCAGGCCAGCCTGGCGCAGCCTCAGGACAGCGCGGGCGCCTCGGCCGGTGCGATCAGCCTCACCACCGGTGAGCCCACCAATGCGGTGGCCGAGCGCAGCGCCTTCGCGCACGGCCGGGCGCTTCTGTACGTGGTGGAAGCCCGGGCCGGCCGCTGCGCGCCGCCCCCGGTCACAAACGGCGTTCCCACCGGAACCTAGGCGCCCGCCTTCACGGGCTTCGCTGGAGGATCGCCTGCACGGTTCCCGCCTCGTCCTGCCGGGGCGCGGCCGGCCCGGGGACCTGGTTCGATATGGCCGGAAGGCTCTTCAGATAGGTGGCGATGGCCAGGGCGTCGGAGTGGGTGAGGTGAGCGAAGTCAGACCAGGGCATGGCCGGTGAAAGGATCCGACCGCTCGGCGTCACGCCGGTGGTGATGGCGGTGGCGATCTGATCGACCGTCCAGGTTCCAATTCCGGTCTTCGGATCGGGGGTGAGATTTGCCGGCGTGAAGACGCCAAGGCCGGGCAGGCTGAACTCAGTGTCCGACCCGGCCAGGAAACGGCTCATGTCCGGATGCGGCGAAAACCCGCCGGGCGTGTGGCAGTCGCTGCAGCCGACGACGCTGACCAGGTACTGGCCGCGCGCGACCTGGGACTCGGGCGCGCAGGCGCTCAAGGCGGCGGCAAGGCCCAGCGTGGCCGCGAGTTTCAGAGACGTCGATCGCATCGTTCCCCCCCGGGTGACAGACGTCTGTCTTAGCGCGCCTCAGGGGATTTTCCAGCCCGGTTCGAAGCGCAGTTCGCCAGGCAGTTTCAGATGCGCCAGCTCTTTCGGCGTATGCAGCGGAATCGAACCGATGCTCAGCGCGGTGGTGAAGTTGCACTTGCCCGGCGACGCCGCCACCAGATGGCCGTCCTTAACCGACAGATGCACCGATTCAAACAGCGCCGTCCCGACCAAGCCGAGCTTCAGGGGCGGGGCGGTCCAGCCGGCGATGGTCAGGCTGAGCGCCGGCTCCGCCGTCATCACCGCCGAATGCTGGCCGAGCGGCACGATGCTGATCGCCCCCGCCGGCTGGGCGTCCGCGGCGCGCAGGCCGCGGATCTCGCGCGCCTTGGACCAGGCCTGGCCGAGCAGGCCGAACAGATCGAATTTTCCGAGCTCTGACTTCAGCCCGTTCACCGCCTGGCCCTCGACCAGCGGCCAGGCCACCGCGCCCTTCTGCGCGCCGATATGGGACTTGATCTGGTCGCTCAGGCCCTCGATCGGTTCGGGCAGCAGATCGGCCAGCGTCGGACGGGCGGGGTCGCTCATGGGCTTGGCTCCTTAGGGGCTGCGGACTCAAGTCGCGTCTGCGGCGGCTCGATGGTCCAGGCGATGCCGATCGCCGGGCCGGTCGCCGGCTGGGCGTTTTCGATCGTGCTGCTGGGCGCGGTGAGCATCGACACCGTCACGGTCACCGGCAGGACGGGTATGACCGTGGGCGACGGCAGGACCGGCCGGCGCCTGAGCGCCCAGCCGCCCGCGGCCGCGCCAGCGGCGAGCGCCGCGGCAAGCGCGGCCAGCCAGCCGGGATGGGTCTGCGCCCAGCCGAGCGGACCGGTCGCGGCCGGCTGGGGTGGCGGGGTAAGC
>CALAEG010000467.1 GCA_937890965.1 uncultured Caulobacteraceae bacterium
ACGGACAAGCAAAAATCAATCGTATAATTGTTGGTCAACTAGCTATAATGTGTAGCGGCGCCAGCTTCAACGCTCTCCGCGCGCCGAACTCTGAGTGAGCGCCCTTACATTGCCGATCGATGGGTTGCATCGCGGCAGCTGTCGCAACGGGCGGGAACGGGTTTGAAGACCGCGCGGGCAACAGGTACCATCCGGCCTTGATGGAGCACACGCTGCAAAAACCGCCGCCCCGCCGCAGAACGCAGGCCGAACGCAGAGACCAGTCCGAGCGCGGACTGGTGGAGGCTTCGATCGCCGTGGTCTCGGAAGAAGGCGTAAGCGCCGCGACCTTCGAAGCCATCGGCCGGCGGGGCGGCTACAGCCGCGGCCTGGTCGGGCAGCGGTTCGGGTCGAAGCTTGGCCTGATAGAGGCCGTGATCGCCTATCTGCACGACGAAAAGGAAACCTACACCGCCGCCCATCGGGTGGATGGGCTTCCCGGCCTTGAAGCGCTCCTGGCCTATGTCGATCTTTACCTGCGGCGGCTCTCGCACCTGGGCGAGGTTCAGGCCTATTTCCGCCTCCTGTGTTGGGCCGTGGCCGACATCTCGGCCTTCCGGTCGGCCTTCGCCACAGAGCACGATCACGTCCGAGCGCGATTCGAAGTCTGGCTGATCCGGGGCCAGGCCGAGGGCCAGATCCGGCCGGATCTGGACCCAACCGCGGCCGCCCTGATGGTCGGGAGCCAATTGCTGGGACTCTCGATGCAGATGCTGATCGACCCGACGACGGACGTCGATCGGATTCGGGTCACGTGCGTGGCGACTCTGCGCCAGGCCTTCGCCGCAAACCGCTGAAGCGGCGTCGCAATCGGGGGCCCAAGCGGTCGCATTGATCTCCAGCCAAGGCGTGCGCTCGTCGAAAGACGCCGCTCTCTCGCACTCACAAGATTGATGAGCAGCCAACAAAGATATAGGGGGATGGTGCGGCGCTCAACCTCGCCCGTCCGGCTTCGCGCCGCGAAACCATGAATTGGAAACGCCGATGCCAACTGCGCCACAGGATATCCTCGCGACCGTCATCGACCCCAAGGCGCACGCGGACCCGGCGCGGCTGAACGCCGCGTTCGCCTGGCTGCGTCAGAACGATCCCCTGGCGCGGGCCGAGCTGCCCGGCTACGACCCGTTCCGGATCGTCACCAAGCACGCCGACATCCTGGAAATCAGCCGCGACAGCGCCCTGTTCCCCTATGGCGACTTCCCATCGACCTTCGCGCCGCACGAACAGGTCGAGCGCGGGCGCGAAGCGCGGGCGGCGGGCCGGCCCCTGATCTACACGCTGGTGCAGATGGATGAGCCCGACCACATGAAATACCGCGCCCTGACCCAGGCCTGGTTCATGCCGCAGAACATCCGCAAGCTCGAGGGCCGCATCCGCGAACTGGCGCGCGAGGCCGTGGCGCGGATGGAGACCCTTGGCGGGGAATGCAACTTCGTCGACGAGGTCGCGCTGCACTTTCCGCTGCGGGTGATCATGGAGATCCTGGGCGTGCCGCGCGAGGACGAGCCGCGCATGCTGAAGCTGACCCAGGAGCTGTTCGGCGCCACCGACCCCGATCTGCGTCGCAAGGGCGATGAGGACACGCCCGAGGCCCGCCAGCAGGTGGTGCAGGCGTCGATGATGGATTTCTTCAACTACTTCAAACTGCTGACCGAAGACCGCCGGGCCAGGCCGCGGGAGGACGTGGCCAGCACCATCGCCAACGCCAGCGTCGACGGCCAGCCGATCTCCGACCTCGACGTCATGTCATACTATCTGATCATCGCCACCGCCGGGCACGACACCACCTCCTCCTCCACGGCCGGCGCCATGTGGGCCCTGGCCGAGCGGCCGGCCGAGCTGGCCAAGGTCCAGGCTAACCCCGCCTTGATCCCGGGACTGGTGGACGAGTCGATCCGCTGGACGACGCCGGTCCGGCACTTCATGCGCAGCGCCGCGGAAGACACCACCTTGCGCGGCCAGGCCATCGCCAAGGGCGAGTGGCTGATGCTGTGCTATCCGTCCGGCAATCGCGATGAAGAGGTGTTCGAGGACCCTTACGAGTTTCGCGTCGATCGCAGTCCCAACAAGCACCTGGCCTTCGGCTATGGCGCGCACCTCTGCCTCGGTCAGCACCTGGCCAAGATGGAGATGCGCATCCTCTGGGAGGAGCTGCTGCCCAGGCTGAAGTCGGTCGGATTGGCCGGCAAGCCCAAGCTCTCCGAGGCCAGCTTCGTCAACGGCCCGAAGGCCTTGCCGATTCAGTACGTGCTGACCTAACGCACCGGGCGCGACCCGCATTCCGCGGTCGTGGACGGGCGGTGTCGCCGGCCTGTTCGGCCACGCCCGCTGGCGGTTTTTCATGCTCAGCCATGGCCGCCCCGCCTACCCTCTATCGAGGGTGTTCCAATGGGACTTGGCAGTCAAACTGCGCAATTTCGCCCGCCGTCGAACGTCCTGTGTGGATGGCTCCCGCATTGCAAGGGGTCTGCTGATGTTGGCGATTGGG
>CALAEG010000468.1 GCA_937890965.1 uncultured Caulobacteraceae bacterium
TCACACCGTCCGCTTCGCGGTCGCACCGCGACGGTCCGCTTTCGGGCGCCAAGCCAATGTCCGCTCTCGACCCTAAGCGGACATTCGCGGACCGCGATGCGCGGCCCGCCAGCGACCTCAGGTCTGCCGGATTTCGCACTCTGAGGGAAATACCGCCCACGGCATTCGCTGGGCGTATCCAGCCACGATGGTGGGCGCTGGCAATGTCGGTCTTTCGCTAGAAGCTGAGGAGAGAGCAGGTTGCGCCGCTCTTCGCCATGGATGATCTTGCCCGAGCTCCCGTGTAGCGCCTGGGGAGCAGGGCATCGTGGGAAAACAGCGCCGATGAGAAGAGCTTGGCCGGCAACCGCTGCACTTGCGCTCGCCCTTGGCGCAACGCCCGCCGCTTCCGCCCAAAGCGCCGCTGGGCTCTACCAGGCCAAGTGCGCGGTCTGTCACGGCGCCGATGGAAGGGGCGATACCCCGGCCGGCCGCAAACTCGGAACGCCGGATCTCCATTCCCCACAAGTCGCCGGCTCATCCGACGCCGCGTTGGCTGCGGCCTTCAAGGAAAGCGAGCACAAGGGGAAGGCACACAAGGGCAAGCTGACAGACGAACAGATCAGCGAGGTGGTCAAATACGTCAAGACGCTGAAGTAGGCCGAGCGCTCGCCCGCACCTCTGAGAGGACTCTCAGACGGTCCGCTCGTTCGGCGTCGACCGCCAGAGTCCGGTTTCCGGCCGGCTGCCATCGTCCGCTTCCGACCCAGAGCGGACGTTCGTAGTCGATCGCGTAACGCCCGCTTCAGCCCGAAGGCGCGGCGCTCAGATAGCGCCTTCGATCTTGAGCGCCTCGACCTTTTCCGGCGCGAGACCTAGCAGCTCGCCATAGACCTCGACGTTGTCGGCGCCGATAGAGGGGCTGGGCGTTGCCGGGGTCTGCGGCGTGCCGTGGTAGCGCAGGGGACTGCCGGGCACGCTGATCCGCCCGAGGCTAGGGTGGTCGATCACTTCGATCATGCCGCGCCCCTTCATGTGCTCGTTGTCCAAGACCTCATAGAGATCGCGCACGGGGGCCGCCGGTACACGGTGAGCGCCGGCAGCGGCGAAGATCTCGGCGCGGGTCAGGTTGGCCGCCCAGGCTTCGACGATCGCGTCGGTCTCGGCCATGTGCTTCACGCGCTCGGCGTTGGTGGAGAAGCGCGGGTCGTCTGGCAGCTCCGGACGGCCCATGGCCCGGGCCAAACTGCGCCAATGCTCCTCGTTGGTGCAGATGATGGCGAACCACCCGTCCTTGCAGGCGTAGACGTTGTAGGGCGAAACGGCCAGGCCGCCGTGACGGTTGCCGGTGCGGCCCAGCGGCCGATCCGGATTGTTGTGGATCATGCCCAGATTGGAGGCCAGCGTCGGGAACATGGCCTCGATCATGGCGACCTCGACCAGGCGTCCGCGGCCCGTCCGCTCACGCTCGTAGAGGGCGGTGACGATCGCGCCGTAGAGATGGGTGCCCGATAGGAAGTCGGCGATCGCCGGACCCGCCTTCACCGGCGGACCGTCTTCGAAGCCGGTGACGCTGATCGCACCGGACGCGGCCTGGATGGTTATATCCATCGCGAGGTTGTCGCGCTCGGGACCCGTGAGGCCGTAGCCGGTGGCCGAGGCGTAGATCAGGCGTGGGTTCGCCGCCATCAGAACCTCCGCGCCGACGCCGAGCTTGTCCATCACGCCGGGCGCGAAGTTTTCGAGCAGGACGTCAGCCTTGGCGATGAGCGCCTTCAGGAGCTCGACGCCGCGTGGGCTCTTCAGGTTCAGCGTGATCGCCCGCTTGTTGGAGTTCAACATCGCGAGCGGCAGGGAGGCTCCGCCGCCCAAGGCCTCGCGCACGCGGAGCGGTTCACCGTGTGGCGGCTCGACCTTGATCACGTTCGCTCCCGCCTTGGCCATCAGCAATCCGGCGTAGGGGCCCTGATAGACCTGGCCCAGGTCGATGACGGTAAGGCCGGCAAGCGGCGGCGGACGGTCCGGCATGGCCTAGTAGAGCGCCTGGTCGAAGAGGTCGCGCGCCATCACGATGCGCTGCACCTCGCTCGGCCCCTCGCCGATCCGGCGGATGCGCATCTCGCGATACCAGCGCTCGAATGGGAAGTCCTTGGTCACGCCATAGCCGCCGTGGATCTGGATCGCGCGGTCGACGACACGGCTGGCGCCCTCCGAGGCGAGCAGCTTGGCCATCGCCGCCTCAGTGCGGAACGGCTCGCCACGCGCGGCCTTGCAGGCCGCCGCCAGCGTCGCCCAGCGCGCGGTCTGGATGTCGATCTCGTTGTCGACCACCATCCATTGGATCGCCTGGCGCGTGGAGAGCATCGCGCCGAAGGTCTCGCGCTGCTTGGCATAGTCGATGCTCATCCGCTGGGCGGCGATCGCCACGCCGATACAGCCGGCGGCGTAGGGAATGCGCTGGCGGGTCAGTCGGTCGTTGGCGATGGCGAAGCCCCGGTTCACCTCGCCGAGCACATTGGCGTGGGGCACCCGCGCGTCCTCGAACTGAAGCTCAGTGCCGTAGTGGCCGGAGCGAAGGGTGTGCACCACGCGGCGCACGTAGAAGCCCGGGGTGTCGGCATCGACGATGAAGCAGGTGACGCCGCCGCGGCCCTTCGAGGCGTCCGTGCGGGCGAAGACGATCCCGAAGTCGGCCCCGTCGGCGCCGGATATGAAGATCTTCGCGCCGTTGATCACCCAGTCGTCACCGTCGCGCACCGCCTGCGTGCGGATCGCCCGCGCCGGATCGGAGCCGCCTGACGGTTCGGTCAGGCCGAAGAAGCCGTGCTTCTCGCCCCGCAGCATAGGAAAGAGATAGCGTTCCTTCTGGTCGTCATTCGCCTCGTAAAGCTGCGCCAGACCGGCCCCGCCGAAGGCGCCGAAGCAGGGTGAATAGAGCCCCGCGCGGTGTTGCGAGGTCTCGATGGCGATCAGGGTCTGGGTGACGATGTCGACGTCGGGTCCGCCGAACTCCGGCGGGATACCAAGGCCATAGAGGCCCATGGCGCGCGTGATCGAGACCAGCCGCGCCTGGTCCTCCGGCTCCAGGCGCGAGGCGTCCGGGTCCAGCTTCGCCTCGAGGGGCACGACCTCCTCGCGCACGAAGCGGCGCACCTGGTCGACGATCAGGGCCTGCTCGGCCGTCATCTCGAAGTCCATCGCGCCCTCCCTATCCCGGGGTGAGCCGGCCGAGCCGGCGCCGCGCGTCGTCGGCGTTGCCCTCCGGCAGCGACCCGAAGTCGGCCACATGCACCATCAGGAGCTCGTCGTAGCGGCTCATGTAACCGGCGGTGACTTCGGTGCGGAACTGGCTGGCGCCGCCGCCGGCCGCCAGCGCCGCTTGCAGCTCGCTTCTCAGGCCAAACAGCGAGCGCCCACCGGCATAGCCGATGCGGATCACAGTCCCCTCGCCATCAGCCAGCTGATAGACGCCGAGTTCGCCCGCCAACCCCGCGACGTTCGCCGCGGTCAGCGCTCTCCAGGGCTTGTCGAGACGCACGCCGGCCATTCAGCGGCCCTCGAAGCGGGGCGCGCGGCGCTCCAGCATGGCGGCGATCCCTTCACGCGCATCGGCGCTCTGCGACGCCGCCGCGACCAATGCGTCGACATCGGCGTGGACGACTCCGTCTCGAAACGCCATCGCGCGCACGAGCACCGCTTTCATGGCCTTCAGCGAGAGGGGCGCGTTGGCGGCCAGACGTCCGATCACGGACTGCGCGGTGGCCTCCAGATCCTCGGCCGGCACAGCGCGGTGAATGAGGCCCATCTCCGCCATCCTGGGCGCAGGCAGGAGATCGCCAAGCAGCAGCATCTCGCGGGCGCCGACCGGCCCGGCGACCTCCAAGAGTTTCTTGGCGAGGAACCAGCTGGGCGCCAAGCCGATCTTGGCGAGCGACATGCCGAAGCGGGCCGTCTCGCTCGCGACCACGAAATCGCAGTGCAAGGCGAGTTCGTTGCCGCCCGCGATGGCGTCCCCGTGCACAACCGCGACGACCGGTAACGAATAGGTCTCGATGGCGTGGAGCATTGTCTCGATAGCCGCTGAGCCGATCGTCCCGCCGCCGCGCTCGCGCAGGTCGAGGCCGGCGCAGAAAACCGGCCCTTCGGCGCGGATCACCGTCACACGCTCATGCTCGCCTGGCCCGCGCGCGAATGCCTCTGTCAGCGCCTCCAGCATCTCGGCGTCCAGCGCGTTGCGCTTCTCGCCGCGCGCGAGCGTGACTTGGCGGACGGCGCCGTCGCTCGAGACTTTTATTTTTTCCATTATTCCTTCCGTTGCTGACTTGGCTCGCGCTGCCGCGCCAGGCGCCAGCCACCCTCCCACCTTAGAAGCGCGTGTTTTGTCGCGTTCCGGGCCGCTCAACTAGACCCCTCAAATGGTCACAATGACAAGCGAACTGGGGCAAGCCGCGCGTAGCGTCTCGGCACTCCCGCTTGGGATGACGAAGCAATGCCGGCTCGCGACCCAAAGCGAACGTTCCGGAGGTCCGCTTTCGACCCAAAGCCGACTCTCGGAGCGGCGCGTTCGAAGCGGCCCTGGCAACGCCTGCTAAGCGCCAATTGCGGACATTGGCTTGCCGCCCCGAGGCGGACCCTCAGCGCCTTCGAGCGCCTCCCGACCCTGAGCCGTCACCGGAAAAGTCTGCTACTCCAGAAGCCAGCGGCGGGCCTCGCTTTCCTGGCCCTTGGCGGCCGACATCTGACCGCAGAGCGAGGGGCAAGCGAAACAACGCCAACGTCCGAAATCTTGGCCCGGCCCGATGTCCGCGTTCCCCGCAAAGCGGACAATCGAGGGTCCGCTTTCCGCTCGGCGGACTCGCGGTCGTCCGCTTGCTGGC
>CALAEG010000469.1 GCA_937890965.1 uncultured Caulobacteraceae bacterium
CCAGGTGCGCAACCTCTTCCTTGTGCTCTATCTTGGCGTGTTCGCGGTGCTGTTCGTGCTGCTGAACGTGCTCTTGGGGGGGGTGGTCATCGGGCCGATCGACAAGATGGCCAAGACCGCCGAGGCGGTCAGCATGGGCGAGATCGATGCGCCGGAATATGTGCGCGAAGGCAATGACCAGATCGCCGGATTGTCCAAATCCTTCAATCGCATGCAGCGAAGCCTGAAAGAGGCGCTGCAGATGCTGCGCAACCCGTGAAGACCTACTTCCTCAGCTATGCGCGCGCGGATGCCGCGATCGCGCTCAGGTTGGCCGACGACCTGAAGGCGGCCGGAACCTCGGTCTGGGTCGACCAGTACGATATCCACCCCAGCCAGCATTGGGACCGGGCGGTCGAGGACGCCGTGCGCGGCTGCGAGGGCATGATCGTCATCCTCTCGCCCCGGTCCACCGCCTCCCCGAACGTCGCCGACGAGGTGAGCGTCGCCATCGACAGCGGCAAGACGGTCATTCCGGTCCTGGTCGAGGCCTGCACCCTGCCGCTGCGGATGACGCGGATGCAGTTCATCGACGCGACGCAGGACTATGATCACGCGCTCAAACGCTGCGTCAGCGAGACCAGCGGCGCGAGCCAGCACCCGGCGCGGACGGATATCTTCGCCACGCCAGCCAAGCCGCCGTCGGCCGTCGCCGAGGACGAGCTGGCGCCGATCGTCGAGGCCCTGCGCCGCCAGCTCGGCCCCATCGCACCCACCCTGGTGGCGCGCGAGAACCGCGGCACCGCCTCCCGCGACGACCTCTGCCGTCGCCTGGCCGAGCACATCGCCAGCCCGAAAGACCGTGCGGACTTTCTGAAAGCGCTCCGGCTCGGCTAGAGCCGCTATTCGAGAGCGTTCGAATTCGCTACTTAGTCGGTCAAACCCATAAGGAGCGAAACCATGAAGGCGGCGGTCTATTACGAGAACGGCGGTCCGAGCGTGCTCAAATACGAGGACGCGCCCGATCCGCAACTGCATCCCAAGGGCATCATCATCCGCGTCGAGGCGGTGAGCATCGAGGGCGGCGACACCCTGAACCGCCAGGGCGGCGCTCTGGTCACCCGGCCGCACATCGTCGGCTACCAGGCCGCCGGCGAGATTGTCGAGGTCGGCTCGGAAGTCACCAATCTGAAGGTGGGCCAGAAGGTCGCCACCTCCAACGCCTTCGGCTCCCATGCCGAGCTGCGCGCGGTGCCGGCCCGCAGCGCCTGGCTGATTCCGGATGGCTTCGACGTCAAGCTGGCCTCGGTCATTCCTGTCGCCTTCGGCACCGCCGACGACTGCCTGTTCGAGTTCGGCCATCTGAAGGCCGGCGAGACCGTGCTGATCCAGGCCGGCGGCTCCGGCGTCGGCACCGCGGCCATCCAGCTGGCCAAGCGAGCGGGCGCCACCGTGCTCGCCACCGCCTCGTCGGACGCCAAGCTCGAGCGGCTGAAAGAGCTCGGCATGGATCACGGCATCAACTACGCGACCCACAAGGTGCCCCAGGAGGTCATGCGCCTGACCGACAACAAGGGCGTCAACCTGGTGGTCGATTCCGTCGGCGGCTCGACCCTGCAGGGCTCGATCCTCAGCCTCGGCTATCGTGGCCGGGTGTCGATGGTCGGCGCCGCCGGGCGCGAGCCGATGACGGTGGACGTGTCGAGTCTCATGGGCGGCAACCGCACCCTGCAGGGCGTCTTCCTCGGCGCGGAAATCGCCGGCGACCGGGCGCACGACAATATCCAGCGGCTGATCAACGAGGCGGCGCGCGGCGAGCTGAAGGTGGTCATCGACCGCACCTTCCCGTTGTCGGAAGCCGCGGCCGCCCACGCCTATATCGAAAGCCGCCAGGCGGTGGGGCGAGTCTTGCTGATTCCGTGACCAAACCCTTGTGGGGCAAGGCGTTAACGGTCGTTAACTTTTGATTAACCATGCCGGCGCACCGTCACATGGTCTTCCTGAAGACACCCCACCATTACCACTCAAGGGTCCGGCCCCCGCCGGGCCCTTTTTTCTGGGGCCGCACCCTAGCTTGATCGAACCACGGCCCCGGCGTATAGCCGCCCTCCTTCGGCCTATTCCTCGGTAGCTCAGTTGGTAGAGCAGTCGGCTGTTAACCGACTTGTCGCAGGTTCGAGTCCTGCCCGGGGAGCCAAGCCCCATATTTCTCCGCCGCGTGGGCGGCCGCCCACGCTCCACGGGATCCAAGTGCGCCGAAGGGCGGTCGATCACCTCATTTGTTGGAGACGACCGGTGGTTACTCCGGTTGGACCGACAGCGGTGGGGCCATCAGGGCAACCTGTCACGGGAGGCGGGCAGCCTTGCTGCCAAGCGAACGGAACACTTATCACCGTGCCGTGGGACGGATCGGCTCCGAAATTGCCCTGCGCGTCCTGCGTGAAATTCATGAACGGCGTGTCGCTCGATCCGCCCACAAGCACCGGCTCGGCGGCGACAACCTGGAAGTAGCCGCCGACCATCGCGGGGGTCGACATTTGTCCGCATGTGGTCATTGCGCCCGGTTCGAGCGTCGCGGCGCAGAACTTGGTGTGCTGCGGTTCGTAGAAGATCGTGAACGCGTTGGGCGCGTTGGACGTATTCAGGACCAGGATCCGCTTGGTCAGGAATTGGACGTTTCCGAGCGTCCGCCCGTTCGGATCGAACGCGATCCAGTATTGGGAGCCGCCGTTGCTGAAAGCCGGCGCAGCCTGGGCCGCCTCCGAGATGGCCATGGCTCCGAGCAAGGCGACCGTGACGATCTCACGCCAGCGATGTTGGGGCATCGAACTACCTCCATTTCATTGACGCAATAGAGCGTAAGGCTCGCGGACGCCGGCGGCAACCCCGGTCCACCCAAGGGCGGCGGGTTCAGGGCCGACGCCAGCCCACGCCCTCTACGCGGCCAGCCCCAAGCCCTGCATACCCTCAAGCACGCTGCGAAGATTCGAGCTTGGAGCCATGCAAACGGTTCGATACGTGTTCAAGAAGGGGAGCCAAAGCCCCACCCTGAAAGTCCGAGTCGGCGAAGGGTGCGCTAGACTGGAACGATGCAAGCGCTCCGGGACCGAATCGCCGCCAATCTCACAGCCTTTCCACGCGTCGCCGTCGAGACGACCGGGCTCAGGCGCGCGGCGGTGGCGATCGTGCTGTCGCCGCTCGACGGCCAGCCCACCTATCTGCTGACCCGCCGGGCGCTGACCATGCGCCGCGGGGCCGGCAACTACGCCCTGCCCGGCGGCAACTTCGAGCCTGGCGAAGACGCCGTCGCGGCGGCGATCCGTGAGACCGCCGAAGAACTCGGAGTCGTCGTCGGCCGCGAGGCGGCGCTGGGGCTGCTGGACGATTTCGTCACCCTGGGCGGCCATGTCGTGACCCCCGTGGTGCTCTGGTCATCGGCGCCTTTGACGCTGAAACCCGATCCCGCCGAGGTGCACGAGGCCTGGCATGCCTCGGTGGACGACCTGGACCATCCCGAATCGCCCCGGGCCGAAGCTCATCCCGACGGCGGCGAGCCGATCCTGCGCATGTTCGCGCGCGGTCAATGGATCAACCCGCCGACGGCCGCCTGGCTCTATCAGTTCCGCGAGGTCGGCCTGCATGGCCGCGCGACGCGGGTGAACACTGTCGGCCAGCCCTCCTGGACCGCGCAATGAGGTCTGGCTGACCCGAGCCCGGCCTGCGAATGTCGCAAAGGGTCGAAACGCAAGAGATGGTCATGATCAAGCTGGTCTATGTGCTCGAACGGCGCGCGGACGTGACGCCAAAGGATTTCCACGACTACTGGCTGAATGCGCATGGGCCGAAGGTCCGCGGGCACGCCAAGGCGATCCGCGCCCGGCGCTACGTGCAGAGCCACCTTATCGACACGCCCGCCAATGAGGGCCTGCGCGCCCCGCGCGGCATGCTGCCGCCGGTTCCGGGGATCACCGAGGTCTGGTGGGACAGTCAGGAGGACTTCCAGGCGGCCATGGCCGATCCGGCCGGCGCCGAGGCCCTGGCGGACCTGGCCGCCGACGAGGCGACCTTCATCGATATCGGCAAATCGCAGATCTTCCTGACCCGGGAATATCCGATCTTCGACTTCACCGGCGGCCGCAAGTTCGGCCCGGACGCGGTCAAATGCACCTATCTGCTGGCCCGCCGCGCCGACCTGACGGTGGAAGCCTGCCACGAAACCTGGCTCACCGACCACGGGCCGCTGGTGGCCAGCTTCGCGCGCGCCTCGCGCATGGCCCGCTATGTCCAGAGCCACACCATCGCGCCGGAGATCAACCAGGGCATGGCCGCCGGGCGGGGGCTTGCCGAGCCGCTGGACGGCATCACCGAGGTCTGGTTCCGCTCCATGGACGTGCTAGGTGGGGGCGGCGGCGGCGAGGCCCCGTCGAACGGCGGCCCACTGGCCGAGGACGAGCGGCGGTTCGTGGAGATGAGCCGCTCGCGCTGCTTCTTCACCCGCGAGCACGAGATCTTCGACTACGCCTGAAGCCCTTAGAGGGTGGGATCCGCTCCGACCTGCACCAGCATCTTGCCGAAATTGTCGCCGCGCAGCATCTCGGCGAAGCAGGCCGGCACGGACTCGATGCCCTGGCGGATGTCTTCGCGGTACTTGATCGCGCCTGAGGCCACCTGGGGCGCCACCTCGGCCAGGAAGGCGTCGTGGTGACCCTCGACGAAATCGCCGACGAAGAGATCGCGCACGGTGACGCCGCGCTCCTTGAACACCGCCTCGCCGCGCTTCATCAGGGCCGCGCGGGCGTCGCCGCCGGCGTCGCCGTAAGATGCGATCAGGCCGCAGATGGTCATCCGCGCGCCGGGGTTGAACAACGGCAGCACCGCGTCGAACACCGCCCCGCCGACATTCTCGAAATAGACGTCGATCCCCGCGGGACAGGCCGCGCGCAGATCCGCAGGCATGGTCGGGCTCAAGTGCGAGACACAGGCGTCGAAGCCCAGCTCGTCGACCACGAAACGGCATTTGGCTTCGCGGCCGGCGATGCCCACCACGCGCGCGCCGCGCAAGCGCGCCAGCTGGCCGGCGATCTGCCCGACGCCGCCGGAGGCCGCCGAAACGACGGCGGTCTCGCCGGGCTTGGGATCGGCCATCAGCACCATGCCGGCGTAAGCCGTCAGGCCCAGCATGCCGAGCACGCCGACCGCCTGGGAAATACGCCCCTGGGCCGGGTCGAGCTTGCGCGGGATCATGTAGGAGGGCCTGGCCACCCCCTCGCCCATCAGGCCGTATTCAGCCCAGCCATTGGTGTTGAACACCAGGTCGCCGGGCGCGAAACCGCCCATCCGGCTGGTCACCACCTGGGCCACCGTGCGCGCGTGACAGGGCGCGCCAGGCGCCTCGACGCCGCGCTTCTTGTAGCCCCACTGATAGGGGTCCAGCGAGACGTAGATGGTCCGGGTCAGCGCCTGGCCCGGTCCCGGCTCGGGCGGCTCGGCTTCATGCAGCGTGAAGGTATCGGCCTCGGGCCAGCCGCCCAGCGGCTTGCCGGAAACGGTCCAGTATCGGTTGGTCGGCATCTGTCGGCTCCCTATGCGGCGGCTTCGACAACCGGCCTGACCACCGGCTGCACCTTGGCGATCGACAGCAGCGATTCCACGCAGTCGCGGATGGAGTCGTCGAGCGGGCGGAAGGTGACGCCGGTCACGGCGCGGATGCGGTCGTTGCGCAGCTCGGCGCCGGCCCAGATGCCGCGGAACTCCGCCTCGCGCGCCTTGATCCGGTCCGGGAAGGGATCGGTCACCTGTGGCGTCGCGTGGCGAAGCTCCGGGAGCAGGCGGTCGATATCGGCGCAGATGTCCTCGACATTGCGCGCGTCGGTCGACCAGGCGATGTAGCGCTCGCCGTTCTTCACATTGACGCTTTCCAAAAGGCGGATGTGACATTCTGCGTCGTCGCGGACGTCGACGGTCATCCACGGGCGATAGACCAGGTTCTGGTCGTAGGCGCCCTCGAGCATCATCTCGATATTGTGCTGCCAGGGGCCCATGTCCTTCTGGTGCGCCGACTGGATGGGCCCGACATTGTCGCCGGGACAACAGGTAATCGCGTCCCAGGCGCCGCTCTTTTCGGCGGCTTCGGCGAAGGCGCGCTCGGCGATCAGCTTGGCCATGGAATAGCCCTGGCCGCGCTCGGGCGTGCGGCGGGGGTTCATCTCGTCGGGAAAGCGGTCCTCATAGAAGACCGGGCGGCGGACCACCTCGTGGATGTCGGCCTCGGAAATCACCGCCGCGATGCTCGAGGTGACCACCACCCGCGTGACGCTGCCGGAATTGTTGACGCTGTCGATGACATGGCCACAGACGCGGGCGACATAGTCCGCGTCGTTATAGTCGCTCACATGCGAGACGTGGGCGACGCCGTGGCAGCCCTTGAAGATCTCGTCGAAACAGCCGGGCTGGTCGAGGTCGGCGCTGTGCAGCGTCAGGCGGCCGGACGCATAGCCGGGCATCTCCTTGAGGAAGGTGGTGCGCAACGGGTCCTCCGCATTGCGCACGCAGGCCCTGACCCGATAGCCCTTGTCGAGCAGCAGATGGACGACCCAGCCGCCGAGAAAGCCGGCGGCGCCGGTCACGGCCACCGTGCCGCGTTTGGGGATGGGGGCCATGGTCAGTCTCCTCCGTTTTTGATCGCCGCGCGTCGATCCGCGGTTTGAGTCTTTGTAGCCGAAGGCGCTGGCCTTGCGAGCTAATCCGCATCCGCCGGCGGCGGATCGAGACGCTTGGCGAGCGAAGAGGATGGGTTCAACATGCGCGGACAGTGACTATCTGGGTGTGGTGACTGGAAAAGGAACAAGCTCATGGCGGCAGCAACCGAAACCGCGATCCTGGCCGGCGGCTGTTTCTGGGGTGTCCAGGACCTCTTGAGGCGCTATCCGGGCGTGATCTCGACCCGCGTCGGTTATTCCGGCGGCGAGGTCCCCAACGCCACCTACCGAAACCACGGCAATCATGCCGAGGCCGTCGAGATCGTCTTCGATCCGCAAAAGATCTCCTACCGTCAGCTCCTGGAATTCTTCTTCCAGATCCACGATCCGAGCACGAAGAACCGCCAGGGCAACGACATGGGCGCCAGCTACCGCTCGGCGATCTTCTATACCAACGAGGAACAGAAGCGCGTCGCCCTGGACACCATCGCCGACGTCGATGCCTCGGGCATCTGGCCGGGCAAGGTGGTCACCGAGGTGACGGCGGCCGGGCCCTTCTGGGAAGCCGAGCCGGAGCACCAGGACTATTTGGAACGCATTCCGAACGGCTACACCTGCCACTTCATCCGGCCGGGCTGGAAACTGCCGGTCCGCGCCGAGGCGCGCTGAACCGCCCTGATCGGTCGAAAACCGACAGGGCCGTCAGCGATCCGACGCCGCCAACAGCCGCACCAGGTCGGACTGCCGGTGCGCGCCGGTCTTGGCGAAGATGGCTTTCAGGTGGGTGCGGGCGGTGCCTTCGGCGACGCCGTATAGGGCCGCGTAGTCGGCCACCGCGCCGCCGGCGCCGATGTGGGCGGCCAGCCGCGCCTCGGTGGGCGTCAGGCGATAGCGCTCCCTGAGCCAGGCCTCGTGGTCGCGGCCGCGGCGACCGGCCATGGCGGCGAAGGCGGCGACCTTGGCCTTGAGCGCCGGGTCGTCGCTCGCCAGGATCGCCTTCAGCCGTCCGCGCAGGCTCGGATAGAGCTCGGCATAGGCGCCGGCCAGGAGCGCCTGTTGCAGCGCGGGCGTAACGGGTGTTTCGTCGTCTGGCATCGTCGCCGGGGGGCCTTCGTTCGCGCCGCCATCATGACCGCCGCCGTCACCCTTGACCAGATCGCCGCCGCCGGCGCGCGGGTCCAGCGCATGGACGGCTCGTCCGTATCCGGGGCGCTGCGCCGGGTTCAGTGGCGGATCGACAACCGGATCAGCCACCTCTTCCTGCGCTGGATGGTCGCCCGCGGCCACCGCCTGTTGCGGGGCGGGCCTGAAGACCAGGCGCGGTTCCTGGCCCGGATGCGCGGTTTGTACAACCGGCTCGACCGCCCGACCGCGGCGCTGACGGCGCTGATTGACGCGGAGGCCGTGCGTCGGCCGGGGCCGGGCCTCAGCCTGCCGGCGCCGCCGACCCCATCGGAATGGTTCGCGCCGCGCAAGGGGGTGCCGCGCGGCTATGTCTTCTACGTCCACGGCGGCTCGTTCGTCGCCGAGCGCAGCCCGCGCATCACCGCCCTGGTCGCCCGCTTCGCCGCCGCCGCCCGGGCCAGCGTCTTTGCCCCCAACTATCGCCTGGCGCCCGAACACCCCTGCCCCGCGGCGGTCGAGGACATCGTCGCCGCCTGGCGCTGGTTCAAAGAGACCTCGCCGGACGAGCCGGTGGTGGCCCTGGCCGAGTCCGCGGGCGCGGCCATCCTGATCGCGGCCCTGCAACAGGCGCGCGACGAGGGGCTGGAACCGCCGGAGGGCGTGGTGCTGCTGTCGCCCTGGGTGGACCTGTCGTTGCAGAGCTGGTCGGTGATCGCCGCCAGCCTGGCCGGGACGACGCCGCACACCATGGAATCCCTGGCCCTGATGACCCAACTCTATCTGAACGGCCGCTCGCCCGCCGATCCGGTGGCCTCGCCGATCTTCGGCGACTTCACCGACTTTCCGCCCACCCTGATCCACGCCAGCGAGACCGACATCCTCTATGACGACGCGGTCCGGCTGGCCGAGGCCATCCGCCGGGCCAATGGCGACCTGACCTTAAGGCTCTGGACCAACGAGACCCACGTCTGGGAGCGCACCGAGGGCGAGCAGGCCCGCCGCTCCATCGAACTGGCGGCGGACTTCATCCGTCGCCATCTGGACTGAGCGGGTTGAGGAAAAGTGCGAAGCGGTTTTCCGCCCGCAACCCGCTCTAACTCTTAGGAATCGATCACGTTCATGATTTTGGATTGTTTCAATCCAAAGTCATCGTGATCTAGGCCTTACCAGCGCCAGTGCAGGTCCGCGCCGACGTTGAGGTCGCTATAGCGGTCGGCGAACTTCACCCCCAGCTTGGCGCTGGCCGAAAAGCCCGTGCCCTTGGCGACATAGTCCAGGCGGCCGGAGACGTCGCCATAGGTGCGATCGAACCTGTCGATCAGGTCGAAGGGCAGCCCCGGATTGCTGATGGTCGCCCAGCCCTCGTCGCGGCCGAACGGCTGCCAGACCCGCGCCATGCCCGAGGCGGTCAGCTTGCAGCCGGGGCCCTCCTCGATCAGGCCGCCGAACCGCACGCCCAGCGCGCCGCGGAAGGTGGTGGCGCGATAGAAGTCGATCCCGACGCCCTCGCCGCGCAGGTCGATGCCGCCGATGCTGGTCGAGGTCCCGGCCAGGGTGGCCAGCGGTTCGACAAAGCCGGCGCCGAACGTGAAATGATAGCCGGCCGTGCCCAGTCCGCCCCAGGTGATGGACTGGGCCGAGCCACCGGCAAACCCGGCCTGTTCGCCAAGGCTCAGGCGCAGCACATCCACCTTGCCGAGGCCGCTGAAGAAGACGCCGCCGTTGAGGTAGGTGGCCGAGAGCCCCGCCAGTCCGCCGGAATAGTCGAAGCCGCCGCCGGCGCTGAAATCCAGGCCGGAGCTGACATAGCCGCCCAGGACGCCGAGCTGCAGGCTGTCATTGGCCCCGGCCAGGTGGCTCCAGCCCACATCGATGCCGCCCAGCACGCCATAGACGTTCTGGCGATAGGACAGGTTCACCGGCAGGCTGGCGGCGCCATTGGTCGCCGTCTGATGATCGGTGCGGTTGGCCCAGCTGCCGACGCCGTCCAGCCAGACGCCAACATTGCCGTCGGCGCGCACGCCCCAGGCGCCCGCGGACCCGTCGTGCAGATGCAGCTGCCGCTGGTCCCAGTCGGTAGCGGTCTCGTACCAGATGGTCTTCGCGCCGGTGACGGCGATGGGGGCCTCGCTCAGGCCCTGGCCCGGCACGCTGATCAGCGAATAGCCGCCGGGAACATCGGTCAGCACATAGTTGAACAGCCCCTTCACCAGAACGCCCGACGAGCCCAGGTCGAGATAGTGGCCGCCGATGACGGTGGACTCGTCGTCGAGCCTGAGCGTCGCGGTGGCGCTCGAGCCGCCGACCGTGATCAGCGGGATGCCGGCCTTGCCGGTAAAGCCGCCGAGGCCCGGATTGGTGTCGGCGACGATGATGCTGGTGGTCCCGGTCAGCCCGCCCTCGATATGCAGCTGGTCGGCGCTCGACAGCGGCCCGCCGAGGAAGACGTTGAGGCCGAGCCGGCTGCCCGTCCCGCCGGCGAAACCGCCGGACGTGGTCACCACGTCGGTATTGAAATTGCCCAGCACGCCCTGGCGCAGATCGAGCAGGCCGCCGGCGTTGTTGAAGCTGCTCAGGCCGTTGAAGGTGAGGCTGCCGGCGACGTTCAGCACCCCGCTGTTGGTGAAGCTGTTGGCTAGGTTGCTGGAGAAGTTGGAGCTGACCCGGTCGCTGGGGAGCAGGCCGGAATTGAAGGTCCCGGCGTTGAGCACCGTGTCCAGGCCCGCGCCGCCGAAGTTGAACTTGCAAGGGGTCACGCCGCAGGCGCTGACATTGATCACGCCGCCGACCCCGTTGGTGAAACTGTCCGCGCCGGGCCCGAAGGCCGAGGTCCAGGAGGTGTTCCAGGTCCCAGAATTGCTAAAAGTGTTCGGGCCGGTCGAACCGGAAAGGTTGATCGTGCCGTTGATCAGCCCGCCAAGGTGATTGGTGATGAAGCTGGACCCGCCGGTCTGCACGATCACCGGCGCGTCGATGAAGGCCCCGCCGGCGTTGAGTGTGCCCAAATTGTCGAGACTGGCGACGCCGGTCGTGGTGGTGACGCCGAAGCCGGCGGTAAAGCCACTAACCGTGACGCCCGACCCGATCGTGGTCTGCAGGGCGCCGCTGGTGGAATCCATGAACAGACCATAGCCGTTGGTCGCCGAAACGCTGGTGCCAAGGCCCGACAGCGAGATCATGCTCGCGCCGGCAAAGGCGTCGGTGCGGATGCCGCTGGCCGGCCCGGTCCCTGTCACCACGATCTGGGTTCCGTTGCCGACCGTTACGCCGACGGTTCCATTGCCGCCGGCGCTGGCGCGCACGCCATAGAAGTTGCCCCAGGCGACTCCGCCGTTTTCGGTGACGCTGACCGAGCCGGAGCCGGAGCTCGACTGGGCGCGAATGTCCTCGCCCAGCACCGCGCTCGCCGAACCGAAGACGCCATTGGTGATCAGGGTGACGTTGCCGGAGCCGGAATGGCCGTCCAGCCCAAAGCCCGTCGTGGTGCCGGTGAAGGTCGTATTGCCGGTGGTCTGCACGAAAATATTGGCCGCCCCCGGCTCGGTGTCGGCGAAGACCCCGAAATCGGCGTCGGCGGTCGCCAGACCGTTGATATGGCCGCCGGACAGATAGATGCTGACGTTGCCGGGTACGTCGGGACTGCCGGCGCGCCAGCCGGCATAGAGGCCGGCCGTGCCGGTGAAGGTCCCGGTGACCGGCGTGGCCGCCGAGCCCATCTGGATGTCGCCGCCATTGCGATTGACCAGGAAGAGGCCGCTCCAGTCGTTGGAAGTGTCGGGCGCGATGGCCGAGCCGTTGCCGGTATAGGTCAGCAGCGCGCCGTTTCCGAAGCCCTCCAGCCCGTTGCCGGGAATGCCGTTGGTCACCGAGCCGTTGTTGACCACGCTGAGGGTCTGGCCGAGCGAGTCCTGCTCGAACCAGAGGCCGACGCCGGTGATTGTCGCGCCGCTGGACACAGTCCCGACCACCGGCACGCCGAGGCTGAAGGTGTATTCGTTGTCGCTCGACACGGCCGCAACGGCGTTGGCGTCCACCACGTTGACGGTGGTGGTGCTCGAACAGGTGACCGTGCCGCTGGTCGCCGCCACGCAGGTCGCCAGCGCGGCGCCCGGCGCCGCCAAGACTCCCAAGGTCGCGGCACCCGCCATCAGACGCCTTCGCGCGCTCAATCGCGCCTGAATCAGAGCTTGCATGACCGTCCCCCAAATCGATCAGGCAAGCCTAGCGACGCGATTCGGCGCCGCCTCCCTCAAATGGGGTAGAGGATTCGGCAGGTCGGCCAATTCGGTGACTCTCCGCCCGATTGACGCCCTTTCCGGATGCCGATCATAGTGCGGCGCGTGCCACGGGAGCGTTGGACCTGAGCGAGCTGGACGATCTTCTGGAAGCCGCCCGGGCCGCGCCGAACTCCGGCGGCGTC
>CALAEG010000470.1 GCA_937890965.1 uncultured Caulobacteraceae bacterium
GCATACGAGATTGGTCAGTGACTGGAGTTCAGACGTGTTGCTCTTCCGATCTCATCCTGCTGCTCGTCTATGTCGCCGCCGGGGTCGTCGGCGCAGGCGTGCTCAGCCGCGTCGCCATGCTTTTCGGCAAGCACCGCACGCTGATGGCGACGGCGACGGCATACTCGCTGGGCTTGATCCTGCTGAACTTCATGCCCAAGGGCCAGATGCTGCCCGTGGCGATCTTCAACTTCATGATGGGCTTCCTCGCCACCAGCTTCGCGTTGCTGGACCGGGCCATGGTCGCCGACGTGGCTGACGCGGTCCGGCTCAACCAGGGCAAGAACCGCGCAGGACTGCTCTATTCGATGATCACCATGACCCAGAAAGTGGCCGGTGCGCTTTCGATCACCCTCTCCTTCGCCGTCCTCGGCGCCATCGGCTATCAGGCCAAGGATGGGGTGGTGAACACGCCAGCGGCCATCCACGGCCTCGAACTGGTCTTCCTGATTGGGCCGGCGGTCTTCGTCATGCTCGGAGGCGCCTGTTACATCGGCTACAAGCTCGACGATACGCGCCACGCCGAGATTCGCGCCGCCCTCGACGAGCGCGACTGCCTGATCGAGGCGGCCGTCATCGACGGCCTCGCCGGCTCCAAGACCGAGCCCGGCCGTCTCCCAAAGCGAGACCCCGCGCAATAGCGCCGGCGACGCCTGTCAGGGTAACTCGCAGCACACACATCGTGGTGTGTTTCTGAAGCTCAGCATCCACCGGTCAGATGCGCCCGTCAATAATTGAGCATACTCATTATTTGTGATCTGGATAATCTCGCCGAACCGGCCTGTTTATCGGCCTTAAGGGCGAAATTCCGAGACGCGGGGAGATGACTGCGCTCAAACCGATGACGAGGTGCGGTCATGCGGACGATCCAGGCGCGCGAGCTGTTGGCCCAAGGCCGAACCGTTCTCAACGGCTGGTCCACGATCCCCGGCGGCTTCCTCGCCGAGGTCATGGCGTCCCTCGGCTGGGACGCCCTGACCATCGACATGCAGCATGGGATCATTGGCCAACCCGACATGGTCGCCATGCTGCAGGCCATCTCGACCACGCCGATCACCCCGATGGTCCGCCTGGCGGCGAACGACGCCAGACTGATCGGCCAGGCGCTCAACGCGGGGGTCATGGGGGTGATCTGCCCTCATCAATTCGCCGGAGGAAGCCGCGAGCTTTGTCGCGGGCTGCCGGTATCCGCCCCTGGGCGTTCGCAGCTCGGGCGCCACGCGCGCGATGATCTATGCTAGCTTCGACTACGGCACCGTTGCCGACACACAGGTGCTCAAATTCGCGATAATCGAGACGGCCGACGCCCTCCGGCGCCTCGATGAGATCGCCGCGACGCCGGGTCTGGACGGTCTCTCCCTGGCGCTGGGCGGCTCTCAGGGCTTCGACAAGAGCGAGCCTCGGATGCTGGAGGAATCGGCTGGCTCGCCAACAAGCTCGGGCCGTACGACATCAGCCTGCAGCCCGGCGAAATTCTGCTCTGTGGTTCATTCACGCGGCCGGTGCTCGCAAGGCCTGGCGACGTCTCTCATGCCGACTATGGCATCCTCGGTGGAATAGGCGTCCGCTTCTCGCCGGCGAGCGAACGAGCAGGCTAAAGTCAGACAAACCGGGGTTTCCGAAAGGCGCTCAGCGCCGGCGCGCGGGGACCCGCCTGAGTTCCATGTTGTCGTAGCGATCGGGAATGAGGCGCGCGAGCGCCAGGCTGAAGGTCGTCAGTGCAACCGCGGCTATGCCGACGGCCAGCAAGGGATCGAGCATCTTGCCCCTCCTCGAGTCCAATTTCACCCTGAAGGTCAACGCGGCAAGCCGGCGAGTCGATCCGTGCACGCTGCAATAGGTCCCAAGCGAGCCCGATTGCATCGCCCGCGATCATCCGGCGCCCAATTCAACGGCGATTTTCGCTTGCTTTCGGCGCGAGCGTCTAGGGCGGGTACTCATAAGCTCAGCCATCTTCGCCGGCCGCGCTGACAGCAAATTCGCTTGGCGGTGCAAGTTGGCGTGGCGCATGCTGGTTTGGCGCGCTTGAGGGAGAGTCTCGATGGCTGACACCGGAATGACGCTGGCTGAAGAGGCGCGGGCCAAGGCCTATGCGACGCCGCTCCAGGACTTCCAGGTCCACGCCATCGACCACTTCACCTCCGACACGCTGTGGCCGTGGTTCGAGCGCCTGCGCGCGGAGGACCCCGTCCACTACACGGCGCAGAGCGAATACGGCCCCTACTGGTCGATCACCCGCTATGTCGACATCGTCGCCTGCGAGAGCGACGTGGCGCGATTCTCCTCGTCGCAGAAGTATGGCGGCATCACGCTGTTCGAGCCGCCGGAAGGCAGCGATCCGGCACAGCGCTCGGAGGAGCGGGCTAACTTCATCGCGCTTGATCCGCCCCGCCATGACGCCCAGCGCAAGGTGGTGTCGCCGCTCTTCTCCACCCCTTCGCTCGTCGAGCTGGAGCCACTGATCCGCGAGCGGGCGGCCAAGATCCTCGACGAACTGCCGATCGGCCAGGAATTCGACTTCGTGGACCGCGTCGCCGTCGAGCTCACCAGCCAGATGCTGGCGACCCTGTTCGACTTCCCGTTCGAGCAGCGCCGTATCCTGCCCCGGTTCTCCGACCTCTTGCTCTCGGGCCCGGCCGACACGGAGGAGGAGAATCAGCGCCGGCAAGCGGAGATGTTCATGACACTCAACATGTTCGTCCCGCTGTGGAACGACCGGAGCGGTGGTGATCGCCGGCACGATCTGATCTCGCTCCTGGCGAATGATCCGGCGACCAACGGGGGCAACACCCCCGAGAACTACATGAGCAACATCATCCTGCTGATCGTGGCCGGCTCGGACACCACCCGCCATTCGATCACCGGAGGCCTGCTGGCCCTCAACCAGCACCCGGCCGAGTACGCCAAGCTGCGCGCGAACCCCGCCCTGCTGGAGAGCGCGGTGCCGGAGATCATCCGCTGGCAGAGCCCCGTGGCCTACATGCGCCGCACGGCGCTGAGCGACGTCGAGATCGGCGGCAAGACCATTCGGAAGGGCGAGAAGATCGCCATGTGGTACGTCTCGGGCAACCGCGACGAGACCGCGCTCGACCGACCGAACGAGTTCATCATCGACCGCGCCCGGCCACGCCAGCACGCCGCTTTCGGCTTCGGCATCCATCGCTGCCTTGGCCAGAGACTGGCCGAGATGCAGCTGCGCGTGGTCTGGGAGGAGATGCTGCGGCGCTTCCCGGTGATCGAGGTGGTGGGCGAGCCCACGCGGCTCAATTCCAACTTCGTCAAGGGCTACACTCACCTGCCGGTGCGCATTCCCGCCTGAACTGATTCGCAATCGGATCGGTGCCGCCGCCCACCTTAACCGGTCGTAATTAGGTCGCAGTCCGCCCGCGGCTTAGCTTTGGCTCGCAAAACCAACCAACCCGGCCGCCGCATCGATGAACGACGCCGAAGCCTCCGTCGCCAATACGCCCCCGGCTCCCGTTCAGAGCCCGATGGCGTCGACGCGGCTGGCCATCTACTACGCCCTCCTCGTCACCCAGACGGTGTCGCTGATCGGGAGCCAGATCAGCGAATACGCGGTCAGCATCGCCGTGTTCCGCGCCACCGGGCACGCGACGCCACTCGCGCTGGTCGCCTTCTTCTCGATCGCCCCCGCGACGCTGCTCGGCGGGTTCGCCGGCGCGCTCGCCGACCGGTTCGATCGTCGCGGCATGATGCTGATCGCCAACCTCGGCTTCACTGTTTGCAGCGGCCTCTTGCTGCTGAGCTTCGCCTCCGGCGCGTTCCGGCTCTGGCATCTTTATACGCTCACGCTCGGCGCATCGGTGTTCGCCACGCTGGAGCGCCCAGCGTTCCAGGCCTCGGTCGCGATGCTGGTTCCCGACAGCCACCGTGACCGCGCCAACGCCATCGGGCAGATGACCGGCCCTGCCGCGGGCGTCATCGCGCCGGCCGCCGCCGGCATGATGTACGCCCTGGTCGGCGTCGTGGGTTCAATCACCATCGACATCGCGACCTTCATCGCCGCCGTCGCCGTGCTCGCCGTCGTCCGCATCCCCAGGCCGGCCGAGACCGCCGAGGGTCTTGCGATGCGCACGGCGGTCTGGCGCCAGGTTTTCGACGGCTTCCGTTATTTGGCCGCACGGCCGGTGCTGCTCGGCTTCTGCGGCTACGTCTCGATGGTCAACTTCCTCGCCCTTGCCGCGCTTGTGCTGCTGACGCCGTACGTGCTTGCCCGCACCGGCAGCGCCCAGCTGTTCGGCGCGGTCTTGGCTGTGATGAACGTCGGCGGGATCGCGGGCTCGCTCGTCATCAGCGCCGGGGGCCGAATTGGATCGCGCATGAACACGGTGATGCTCGGTATCGTCGCCTTAGGGCTCTTCATCGGGTTGGCGGGCGTCGCGCGCGATGCGCCCGCGATCGGCGCGAGCCTCTTCCTGCTGCTCTTCGCGCTGGCCTTCACCAACGCCCCCTTCTGGTCGATCCTGCAGGCGAAGATCGCGCCCGATCTCCAGGGTCGCGTCTTCGCGGCCATCCTCCAGGTCTCGGTGCTCCTGGCGCCGCTCGCCTACCTTGTCGCGGGGCCGTTGGCCGACCGGGTCTTCGAGCCGGCCAGACGTCAGCCGGTCTGGCAAGGTGTCGGCTGGCTGGTCGGCGTCGGACCCGGGGCCGGCATGGGGATGATGTTCGTCGTGGCGGGCGTGGCTATCCTGGCGCTCAGCCTGGCGGTCTATGCCATCCCGGCGGTGCGGCGGCTCGAGGCGGATCTCCCCGACCACGCGGCGGCGGCCTAGGAAATCGCCAGAGCTCGACGTCCGCATTCCACCCGTCTCAGACATTCAGAGAGTCCGCTTGTCGGGCTGTCGGCACGCAAGGTTCCACACGCGTGACGTTGCCGGAACCCTCGGCGTTAAGAGCACACGACCTAGCCGCGTTTGGCGATCAGGACCGAGTTGAGTCCGCCGAAGGCGAAGGAGTTGGACACCAGCGCCTCGGCCTCGAAGGCCTCGGTCTTGCCGAGCGCCAGCGGCAGGTCGCACTCCGGATCGGGGCCGAGATAGTTCTGGATGGGCGGCGCGACACCTTCGCGCAGCGCCAGCACGCCGACCAGGAACTCGATGGCGCCGCCGGCCCCGAGCAGGTGGCCGTGCGCCGACTTGGTGGCGATCACCCGGTGCCGGTCGAGGCCGCCGGTGAGAATGCCGCGCATCACTTCCGTCTCGGTCTTGTCGTTCAGGGGCGTGCCGGTGCCGTGGGCGCTGACCAGGACCGGCGTGTCGGTGGGGATGCCGGCCTCGGCATAGGCCCCGCGCACGGCGGCGCCGGCGCCTTCGACGCTGGGCGCGGTCAGGTGGCCGGCGTCCGACGAGCCGCCGCAGCCGATGATCTCGGCATAGATGGTCGCGCCGCGGGCCCGGGCGTGGTCGAGATCCTCAAGCACCAGGGTCGCCGCGCCCTCGCCGAGCACCATGCCTTTGCGGTTGATGGAGAAGGGCCGGCAGGTGTCGGTGGCCATGGCCTGCAGCGCCAGCCACGAGTACCAGGAGCCGAAGTTGAGGCTGGAGTCGCAGCCGCCGGCGATGGCCACCTTGGTGCGGCCGGCGCGGATCATGTAGGCGGCCTCGGCGATCGCATGGGCGGACGATGAGCAGGCGCTGGATATGGCGAAGGCGACGCCCTTGATGCCGAAGATCATGGAAAGCTGGCTGACGGCGGCGCTGCTCATGGTCTTGGGGATGGTCAGCGGATGCACGCTCGACTGGCCCTTGAGCAGGATGCGGACATAGCCTTCTTCCATCGTCGTATTGCCGCCACTGGCGCCGCCATAGACGATGAAGGCCTGGGCGAGCGTCGCCGGCTCGGCGATCAGGCCGGCATCGGTCAAGGCCTCGTGGGTGGCGACGACGGCAAAGGCGGCGACGGGATCGAGCTGAGCGGTGACCTTGCGGCCCGCATAGGCTTCGACCGCCGCGGTATCGAGGCTGTCGATGATCGCGGCGGGTCCGTCCTTGATCAACCGGTCCTGGTCCGGATGCGTCTGGGACAGCCGACGGATGCCGGTGGCGCCGTCCTTCAGCTTGGCCCAGTTGGTCGCAACGCCCTGGCCGAGCGCTGAAACACAGCCTAGGCCGGTGACCGCGACGCGCACGCTCATGTCTTGGCCGCGGGCTCCGCGGCGGCGGGGCCTGATTCGGCCGCGGCATTGGCCTTCACGGCGATGATGTCGACCAGCTGCTGCACGGTGGTGACCCCTTCGAACTCGGACTGTTCAAGCACGATGCCGAACTTGTCCTCGAGCGCGAAGACGATGCTGATGATGTCCAACGACTGGATTCCCAAGGACTCCAACGTCGCGTCCGGCGTCAGCGACGACCGCTCCACAAGGGATTCCTCGGCGATGACATCAAGGATGCTGTCTTGGCTGACCGACATTCGACTCCTCGCGAGATCAAGATGACTGGACCGCCTTATAGGTCATCATAAACGCAATCACACCCATCCTTCGAAAGCGTCGCCATGGGGCCGAGCGTCCAGGTTCGAGCGCAACGCGGTGGCGAACCGGCCCCTGTCCGCGGTCAACTCGCGCGGCACGCTCCCGCCCTTGACTCGCCAGGGAAGGCGATGCAACCAACCTGCAACCGTTGAGAGACCGCGCGGAAGGTGATCGCCGGTTAGCTATGATTCGAAAAGGCGCTACCCAGATGAAACCCGGTGAGCAAGTTCACACGCCCAATCGCCTCGATGTGGCGTTGGGTCTGCGCATCCGTCAAAGGCGCAAGGCCTTGAGCGTGTCGCAGACGGCGCTCGCCGACGCGATCGGCCTGACCTTCCAGCAGATCCAGAAGTATGAGCGCGGTTTCAACCGGGTCAGCTTCTCGCGGCTGGTCGATATCGCCCATGCGCTCGATTGCCGGGTGGTCGACCTGATCGGCGACCTGGACGACGCCAGCATCCCCAGTCCGCTCTTCCGCCAGGACACCGCTCACCTGCGCGAGGCCGGCGCGCCAGACCTGCTCGCCGCCTACGCCGCCGCGCCGCCCACCCTGCGCAAGGCGGTGCTGAAGCTGGTGCAGGAGATCGCCAAGGATCATCGTGCTCGCATGGCCGAAGACGGGTCCGAGACCGAGGCGCGCAAACGCGCCAGCAAGCGCTGAGGCGTTCGCGGACGCCGGGTTTTCAGATCCGGTCGCTCAGCATCGCGCGAAGTTCGCGCTCGAGTTCGTCAACGGTGAAGGGCTTGGTCAGCAGGCGCGTGCCGGCGTCGAGCATGCCGTTGTGGACGATGGCGTTGCGGGTATAGCCGGTCATGTAGAGCACGCGCAGGTCGGGCCTTTGTCTTAGCGCCGCCTCGACCAGCCGCCGGCCGTCCATCACCGGCATGACCACATCGGTGAGCATCACCGAAATCTGCGGATGCTCGCCTAGGCGCTCAAGCGCCACCGCGCCGCTATCGGCTTCGACCACCTTGAAGCCCAGTTCGCGCAAGGCGCCGACAGCGACCTGGCGCACGCCGGCGTCGTCCTCGACCACCAGCACGGTGAACCGCTGCTTGATGGCCGCGGCGGAAAGGGTTTCACCCTTGGCCTCGACGACCCGGCCGCTCAGGTCCCTGGGCAGGTAGAGCTTCACGGTGGTGCCAACGCCGACCTCGCTGTAGATCTTGACGTGGCCCTTCGACTGTTTCACGAAGCCGTGGACCTGGCTCAGGCCCAGGCCGGTGCCCTCGCCGACCCCCTTGGTGGTGAAGAAGGGATCGAAGGCCTTGCCCATCACCTCGGGCGTCATGCCGGCGCCGGTGTCGGTGACCGCGACCAGAACATATTGGCCGACAGCCACCTCGAGGTGGCTGTCGGCATAGGCCTGGTCGAGGGAGGCGTTCGAGGTCTCCAGAGTCAGCCTGCCGCCGCCCGACATGGCGTCGCGGGCGTTGACTGAGAGATTGAGCAGCGCGCTCTCCAGCTGCGGGCAATCGACGAAGGCGCGCCGAAGGCCGCCGGCCAGCACCGTCTCGACCACCACAGATCGGAAGAGCACACGTCTGAACTCCAGTCACTGACC
>CALAEG010000471.1 GCA_937890965.1 uncultured Caulobacteraceae bacterium
ACGTGTGCTCTTCCGATCTCAGCATGCCCTATGTGGAGATGCTGTCGACCTTCGCGGTGTCGTGCGGCCTTCTCTATCTGGCGGTTCGCTATGCAAGTCTCTGGCTCGCGGCGGCCATGGTCGTCGAAGGCACGGAGCTTTATTTCGTTCGCGCCTTCATCGACGCCAGTCCGCGCAACTTTAACCTCTACGCGACCGAGGTGAACGTCATCAGCGCTGGCGTGCTTGGCATCCTCGGCGGCGCGGCCATCGTCTCCTGGCGCGCGCGCATTCAAAAAGGCCGTGCGGACGCCAAGCGGGCCGAGCTGCTCACCGAACGCGAACAGGCCCGTGACCTCAAGTTCAGGGAAATGTTCGAAAGCCGCCCAGTAAGCGCCCCGGCGCCGGCTCAGACCAGCCGCGGCGTGGCCCGGCTCATAATCGAGCCGCCGCCGCTCTGAGCCGGCTTCTGAGCCAGTCGATCGCGGCGGTCGGGCCCAGATCGCGCCGCCACAGGGCCTCCATGTCGATAGCCGGTGAGCGGTAGGGCGGCTCGAACAGTTTCAGGTCATATTGCTGGGCGCAGGCCGTCGCCAGACGGCGCGGCGCGAGCGCGGCCATGTCCGTGCGGCTGACGATAGCCAGCGCGCTCTGCGCGTCCTGCGCGGTCATGGCGATCACACGCGAGCGGCCGATCTTGGCCAGGGCCTCGTCCAGGGCCCCGCGATCGTCCCAGATCACCCAGCGTTCCAGCCCGCCCTCGGTGAGGCGCCCGTCGATGGCGCGATCCTGGGCGACGGAAATGATCACCTGCGGCAGGTCGGCCAGCGCCTCAAGCGTCAGGCGCTCGGCCGAAGCCGCGGGGTGGCGCGCGCTCACGGCCCAGACCGCCGTCTCGCTGAACAGCACCTCGCGGTCGAAGCGCGGCGCCACGCGGCCGAAACCGCCGACGGCCAGGTCGGTGCGGCCGCTCTCCAGGTCGTCGCTGAGCGACGGATCGATCCCGTAGAGCCGAAGCTCGGCGGCCGGGGCCTCGGCGCGGATCAGGCTCATCATCTCCGGCATCAGGACGGCGGAGGCATAGGTGCTGGTGGCGATGGTGAATCGGCGGCCCGTATTGGCGGGATTGAACGCCGTCGGGCTCAGCGCCTCCTGCAGCTGGGCCAGACCCTGGCGCAGGCGCGGCGCGATCTCCTGCGCCCGCGCGGTCGGCAGCATGCCGTCCGAGCCGCGCACGAACAGCGGATCTTCCAGCGTATGGCGCAATCGGCCCAGCGCATGGCTGACCGCCGACTGGCTCAGGCCAAGGCGTGCGCCGGCGCGGGTCACACTGAGTTCGTCGGCCAGGGCGTCGAAAACCCTGAGCAGGTTGAGGTCGAGAGAAGGGAAATGAACGTCCTGCATTTTACCGGTGACAACTTATCATTTGGCTCATGCCGCACCAAGCCTTAGACCGAGAGAAGCCAAGGTCTCCGCAAGCGGGCGTTTTTGCCTTTGCGGCTGACTTGGCGCCCTGGCGCCGCCGACGGTTCCTGCGTATTTCCGCATGAGCGCGGCGGCTGTCGCTTCTGGAAATGGTTCAATGAGCCCTGCCGATTCCGCCGAATCCCCCATAGAGGCGGAAACCCCCGAACAAGCCTTCGCGGAGGAGTTCGTCCAGCCGGCCCCGCCATCGCGCGGATGGCTGCGCCGGCTGCGCTGGCCGCTGATGGGCGGCGCGATCCTGCTTGTCCTGATCGTCGGCTTCTTCGTCTACCTGATCGGCGGTCGCTACGAGTCCACCGACGACGCCCAGGTCGTCGGCGCGCGGGTTCAGGTGAGTTCGAGCATCTCCGGCCGTGTAGTGACCATCGCCGTGCACGAAGGCCAGCTGGTGCGCGCCGGCCAGCTGCTGTTCCAGCTCGACGGGCGGCCCTATCAGACCGCCACCGCCGAGGCCCAGGCCAACCTGGCCGCCGCCAGGCTGCAGGTGGATGCGCTGAAGGCCACCTATCGCCAGCAGCAGGCCGCCCTGAAGACCGCCGAAGACAGCGCCACCTATCTGGCCGGTGAGGCCGCGCGCGCGCGCGCGCTGCTCGCCGCCGGCACCGGCACGGCCGCCCAGGCCGCCCAGGCCGCCGATCAGGCGGATCGGGCCCGCACCCAGGTCGTCGCCGCCCAGGCCCAGCTCGCTAATGCGCTGGCCCCGCTTGGCGGCAATCCCAATCTTGCCGACGACGACGCGCCCACCGTGCGCGTGGCCGCCGCCCGGGTGGCCAACGCCGCGCTGAACCAGGGCTATATCGACGTGGTTGCCGCCCAGGACGGGATCGTCACCAAGGTCGATCAGCTGCAGGTCGGCAACTATATCAACGCCTCGCAACCTGTGTTTTCGCTGGTCTCGAACCGGTTCTGGGTCGAGGCCAACTTCAAGGAAAACCAGCTCGAATACATGCGGGTCGGCCAGACCGCGATGCTGAAGCTCGACGCCTATCCGCACCAGCTGTTCGAGATGCGGGTCTCGTCGATCAGCCCCGGCACCGGCTCCAGCTTCTCGCTGCTGCCGGCCGAGAACGCCACCGGCAACTGGGTGAAGGTCACCCAGCGCGTGCCCGTGCGTCTCGATTTCGTGCGCATGCCAGAGGTGGCCCTGGCCTCGGGCCTTTCGGCCAACGTCAAGGTCGATACCCAGCACGTGCGGCATCTGTTCGGCAGCCCATCGCGATGAGCGACGGCCATCCAGGCCCCGGCCTGAACCGGCCCCTCATCGTCAGCTCGGTCATGTTGGCGACGGTGATGACGTCGCTCGATACGACCATCGCCAATGTGGCGCTGCCGCACATGATGGGCTCGGTCTCGGCCTCGGCCGACGAGATCACCTGGGTTCTGACCTCCTATATCGTCGCGGCGGCCATCATGACGCCGCTGAGCGGCTGGCTGGCCGGCCGGTTTGGCCGCAAGCAGGTCTTCCTGGTTTCGATCGCCGGCTTCACCATCGCCTCGGCGCTGTGCGGCGCGGCGCAGAGCCTGCCGGAGATCGTCGGCTTTCGGCTGTTGCAGGGCCTGTTCGGGGCCTCGCTCATCCCGCTGTCCCAGGCCGTGCTCCTGGACATCTACACGCCCGAGGAACAGGGCCCGGCCATGGCCATCTGGGGCATGGGCGCGGTGCTAGGGCCGATTATCGGTCCGGCGCTTGGTGGCTGGCTCACCGAGAATTTCAGCTGGCGCTGGGTCTTCTACATCAACCTGCCGTTCGGCATGCTGGCCTTCGCAGGCGTGATGAGCTTCATCCACGACAAGCGTCACCAGTTTAAGGTCCCGTTCGACTTTATGGGCTTCGGCTTCCTCAGCCTGGCCATCGGGGCCTTCCAGCTCTTCCTCGACCGTGGCCAGGACAAGGCCTGGTTCGAGTCGACAGAGATCTGGATCGAGGCGACCGTCGCGGGCCTGGCCTTCTTCCTGTTCATCGTCCACACCGTGACCGCGCCCAGGCCCTTCCTGCCGCGCGAGCTGATCAAGGACCGCAACTTCGCCACCGCGACCTTCTTCGGCTTCTTCGTCGGCATGCTGCTATTCGCCACGCTGGCGCTCTTGCCGCCGATGCTGGAGACCCTGATGGGGTATCCGGTGGTGACCACCGGCATCGTCACAGCGCCCCGGGGCGTCGGCAGCCTCGTCTCGATGTTCGTGGTCGGTCAGCTGGTCAATCGCGTCGACGTGCGCCTGATCATCGGCGCGGGCCTGGTGCTGTCCATCTATGCCCTGTTCGGCATGACCAGCTTCTCGCTCGGCATGAACGCCTGGCCGGTGATGTGGACCGGGATCATCCAGGGCCTGGGTATCGGCCTGATCTTCGTGCCGCTGTCGACCCTGGCCTTCGCGACCTTGAACCCGGCCTATCGGGCCGAAGGCGCCGGGGTCTTCACCCTGGTCCGCAACCTGGGCTCCAGCTCGGGCATCTCGATCATGCAGGCCCTGTTCAGCACCAATACCAGCGTGGTGCATTCCCGGCTGGTCGAGGGCTTGCGGCCGGACAATCCCGCGACGCGGCTGCTGCCGGCGCCCTACAGCCTGAGCAACCCCGGCGGCATCGCGGCGCTGAACGCCGAGGCGACCCGCCAATCTGCCATGGTCGCCTATATCGACGACTTCAAACTGATGCTGTTCGTGGCCGTCTTGCTCGGCCCCCTGCTTTTCCTGATGAAACGCCCCGTTCGGACCCAAAATCATGAGCCCAGCCTTGCCGTCGATTAAGCGCGCCCGGGCCGCAACCGCCGTCGCCGCCTCCGCCCTGCTCGCCGCCTGCGTCGTCGGGCCGAACTTCCACACGCCCGCGGCCCCGGCCGTCACCAGCTATTCGATGGTGGGCGACGACGCCAATATCGGGCCTAGCCGCGCGGCCATCGGCGAAAAGGTGGTCTCGGAATGGTGGACCCTGTTCCACTCGCCCGCGCTGGACCAACTGATGCGCCAGGCCGTCGCCGGCAACCCGACGCTGGCGGAGGCGCGCGCCCGGCTCGAAGCCTCGCGCCAGGCGGTCAAGGCGGAGGATGGTCGCCTGATCGCCGACGCCAGCGCCGGCGCCCAGCGCGAGCGCGCCAACCTGGCGGCCTTTTCCGGCGGCGCCTTTTCGCAGTCGCTTCCCGCTGGCTTTCCGACCAACCCCGAGTTCAACCTCTATTCGATCGGCGCCACGGTCTCCTACAATCTCGACCTGTTCGGCGGCCTGAAACGGCGCACCGAGTCGCTGCGGGCCAGCGAAGAGGAGAAGGCGCGCGAGCTGGACGCCGCCTATCTGACCCTGACCGGCCAGGTGGTGGCCCAGGCCCTGACCATCGCCGACGCCAATATCCAGATCCAGGACCTGACCGAGATCGACACCAATGACCGGGCCGACCTGGACATGGTGCGCAAGGCCCGCGCCGCTGGTGGCGCATCGGCCGCCGACGTCGCCCAAGCCGAAAGCGCGCTGGCCCAGGACCAGTCGGCGGTTCCGGCCCAGCCCCAGCGCCTGGCGGCCGCCCGCCACCAGATGGCCATCCTGCTGGGCAAGACGCCGGCGGAATGGACGCCGCCGGACTTCGACGCCAATTCGGGCTCCCTGCCGAAGGTGCTGCCGGTGGCCGTGCCGTCCGAGCTGGTGCACAGCCGTCCCGACATACTGGAAGCGGAAGCCAAGCTGCACGCGGCGACCGCCGACGTCGGCGTCGCGACCGCCAACCTCTATCCGAACATCAACCTCACGGCGAGCATCGAGCAGAGCGCGCTGACCCCGGGGAGCCTGTTCAACTACGCGTCCACCGGCTGGAATTTCGGCGCCGGCCTGACCGCTCCGCTGTTCCACTCCGGCGAACTGACGGCCAAGAAGCGGGAGGCCGAAGCCAATGCGCGCGCCGCGCTCGACGCCTATGAGCAGACGGTGCTCACCGCCTTCGCCCAGGTCGCCGATATCCTGACATCGTTGGCCAATGACAATCAGTCCTATGCCGACCAGACCCGCGCGCTCGACGCCGCCAACAGTCGCGTCGGGATGATGCGCAAGGCCTATGCCGCCGGCGGGATCAGCGCCTATCAGCTGCTCGATGCCGAGCGGGCCTGGCGGCGCACGCGGCTGTTGCTCAGCCAGCAGGGTTTCGGCCGCTATGCCGACGCCGCCCAGCTGCTGCTGGCGACGGCGAACGTCCCGCCCGGCGTCGCCGAGGGCAGGGTCGCGGCGCCCTAGCCGTCGTCGCCCTCAGCAATCCGGGCAGTGGTCGTCGCGCGACTGCTCGATCTGCAGGGTGGCGTGGCGGACGCCGAACCGGTCCTGCAGCGCGTGCGCTAGGCCGGCGCGGAAGCTGTCGTCGCCGTTGTGCTCGGGGCGAACCACATGGGCGGTCAGCGCCATCTCGGTGGTGCTCATGGCCCAGACATGCAGGTCGTGCACCTCGGTGACGCCCGCGCTCCCGGTGAGAAAGGCCTGGATGCTGTCCAGGTCGGCGCCCGGCGGGGCGGCGTCCATCGCCAGGTCGATCGCCTCGCGCAATAGACCCCAGGTGCCCGCCAGGATGACGCCCACCACCAGCAGGCTGGCAAGCGGGTCGAGCCAGGTCAGGCCGGTGAGCAGCATAAGCCCCGCCGCCACGATCACGCCGACCGAGATGGCGGCGTCGCCGGCCATGTGCAGGAAGACGCCGCGCACGTTCAAATCGCCACCGCGGCCGCGCATGAACATCAGCGCGGTCAGGCCATTGACCACGACGCCGACCGCAGCGGTCCCCATCACCACGACCGAGCCGACCGGCTCTGGCGCGAACAGGCGGTGCGCGGCCTCGATGGCGATGGCGCCGGAGACGAAGACCAGCACGACGCCGTTGGCCACCGCCGCCAGCACCGTGGCCTTGCCAAAGCCGTAGGTGCGCCTGCCCTTGGCTGGCCGGCGGGCCAGCCAGGTGGCGCCGCCGGCCAGGACCAGGCCAAGCACGTCGGACAGATTGTGCCCCGCATCGGCGATCAGCGCGGTGGAATTGGCATAGAAGCCGCCGCCCGCCTCGATCAGCACGATCAACAGGTTCAGCCCGATCGCCAGCCCATAGCGCGGATCGCCGACCTGCGGGTGGGCGTGCCCGGTGTGGCTGGAACCGGCGTGATCATGGTCATGGGTATGAGCGTGGGCGGTCATGGGCTGGCGCCATAGGTAGATCAGCGGAGGCGGTTTCGCCAGTCGCAAGGCCGAGCCCGATTGCCGGCCCGGGCCATCCGCGATAAGCGCGGGCTCCATGACCATCGACCCCATCGCGCTGGCCCAGGCGCTGATCCGCCGCCCGTCTGTGACCCCCGCCGATGCGGGCGCCATGGACGTGGTTGAGCAGGCGTTAAGCCAACTCGGCTTCGTCTGCCGCCGCATGAAGTTCGGCGAAATCGAAAACCTCTATGCGCGGCGGGGAACGACGGGGCCGAACCTCTGCTTCGCGGGACACACCGACGTGGTGCCGCCAGGCGACATCGGCGCCTGGCGCGATCCGCCGTTCGAGGGCCGCGTGGTCGATGGCCAGCTGTTCGGCCGCGGAGCCGCCGACATGAAGGGCGCCGTCGCCGCCTTCATCGCCGCCGCCGATGCGCCGCAGCCCTTGGGCTCGCTCTCGCTGCTGATCACCGGCGACGAAGAGGGCGACGCCATCGACGGCACCGGCCGCGTGGTCCAGGCGCTGCAAGCCGAGGGCGAGCGGATCGACCACTGCGTGCTCGGCGAGCCGTCCTCCGCCGCCGTGCTCGGCGACCAGATGAAGATCGGCCGCCGCGGCAGTCTGAACGCCTGGATCACGGTCGAGGGCAAACAGGGCCACGTCGCCTATCCCGACCGCTCGGCCAATCCGATCGCGCCCTTGATCCGGCTGCTGGACCGGCTGCAGGCGCGGGTGCTGGACGACGGCCATGCCGGCTTTCCGCCCTCGAACCTGGAAGTCACCACCATCGATGTCGGCAATCCGGCCACCAATGTCATCCCGGCCCGGGCGCTGGCGCGGCTGAACATCCGCTTCAACCCGGCGCACAGCGGCCACGGCCTGATCGACTGGCTGCAAATCGAGTGCGACGCCGAGGACGCGGACTTTTCCGGCCGTATCGAGCTCGTCACCAAACTGACCGGCGAGGCCTTCCTCACGGAGCCCGGCGTCTTTGTCGATCTCTGCGCCAGGGCGGTGAAAGAGACCCTTGGCCGCGATCCCGAGCTGTCGACCACCGGCGGCATTTCCGACGCCCGCTTCATCCGCACCCTGTGCCCCGTTGTCGAGCTGGGCCTGGTCGGCGCGACCATGCACGCGGTCGATGAATACGTGCCGGTCGCCGACATCCAGGCGCTTACGGCCGTCTATCGGCGGCTGATCGACGACTATTTCGCCGCCTTCGCCTCATAGGCGACACTGACCAGGTAGAGCCCGTCCGCCGGCGCGACGGGGCCGCACGCCGCCCGGTCACGTGCATCGAGCGCTCCGGCGAGATCGGCCGCCGACCAGCGCCCCAGGCCCACCTGGGCCAGCGAGCCGGTCATGGAGCGCACCTGGCGGTGCAGGAAGGAGCGCGCGGTGAAGGCCAGCCGCACCTCCTCGCCCTCGCGCCAGACGAGCACCTCGTCCAGGGTCTTGATCGGCGATTTGGCCTGGCAATTCACGTCGCGAAAGGTGGTGAAGTCGTGCTGGCCGACCAGGGCCTGGGCGGCGAGATGCATGGCCTCGGCGTCGATCGGATTTCTCACCGGCCAGACCCGGCCGCGCTCCAACGCCGGCGGGCTCTTGCGGTTGAGGATGCGGTAGAGATAGCGCCGCTCGCGCGCCGAGAACCGGGCATGGAAGTCAGGCTCGGCGACGGCTGCGTCCAGGATGGCGATGGGTTCGGGCGACAGGTGCGCGTTCAGCGCATCGCGCACCACCGCGGCGTCCCAGGCCTTTTCCAGGTCGATATGGATGACCTGGCCGATGGCGTGCACGCCGGAGTCGGTGCGGCCGGCGGCGTGCACGCGCAGGGTCTCGCCGCAGAAGGCCAGGATCGCGCGCTCGATCGAGCCCTGGACGGAGGGCTGGTCGGCCTGGGCCTGGAAGCCGTGATAGGGCCGGCCGTCATACTCGACCAGGAGGCGGTAGCGCGGCATCAGCCCAGCCCGACGCCGGCTGAAATCGGAAACCCGCGCAGGAAATCGTCGGCGCCTTGCGCGCTGCGACCCTCCCGCTGGGCGCGCAGGATGCGCACCGCGCCCTTGCCGCAGGCGATGAGCAGCCGGTCGTCGAGCACCTGGCCGGGGGCGCCCTGGCCCTCCTCAACGGTCGAGAGCAGGGCCTTGATGCGAATGAGCCTGTCGTCGACGCGGCATTCGAACCAGGCCCCGGGCGCCGGCGACAGGCCGCGGATGCGCCGGTCGACGAAGCCGGCGGACTTGGTCCAATCGATGCGAGCCTCGCTGGGCCGGATCTTCTTGGCGTAGGTGACGCCGTCGGCCGCCTGCGCCGTTTCGCGCAAGGCCCCGCGTTCGAGCTCCGCCAGCGCACGGGGCAGAAGGTGAGCCCCGATAGGCGCCAAGCGCTCGTAGAGCGACCCCGCCGTCTCCAGCGCATCGATCCGCACGGTCTCCGACAGCAGGATCGGCCCCTCGTCCAGCCCCTCGGTCATGCGCATGACCTGGACGCCGGTGACGGCGTCTCCGGCCATGATGGCGCGCTGGATCGGCGCGGCGCCGCGCCAGCGCGGCAACAGGGAGGCGTGCAGATTGAAGGCGCCCAGCCTGGGGGCCTCCAGAACGGCGGCGGGCAGGATCTGGCCGAAGGCGACCACGACAGCCGCGTCCAGGTCGAGCGCGGCAAAGGCCTCGATCTCGGCCGGGTCGCGCATGGAGGCGGGGGTGCGTGTGGGCAGGCCGTTGGTTTGCGCGAAGGCCTGCACCGGCGAGGGGCGCAGGGCTTGGCCCCGCCCGCGCGGCGCCGGCGGCTGCGAATAGACCGCCGCGATCTCATGGCCGGCGGCGATCAGCTCGGCCAGGGAAGGAACCGCGAAATCCGGCGTGCCAAGGAAAGCGAGGCGCATGGCAGCCGTTTAGCCGTGCGGACGCGGCGGCGAAAGCCGCAAGCCTGAGGAACCATGCCCATTGGCGCGCCGTTCAAAGGCCGGGCTTTTGCCCGCTGGAGGTTCAGGCGATGCGTCTGACTTTGCTCGTTATCGCGACCGCCCTCATCGTCGTGGCCTGCTCGAAATCCGACGATGCCAGCGTCCAGCGCGATCTGCATGACACCGGTCATGACCTGGCGGCGGCGGCCAACAAGGTCCGCGACGATCCTGACATCCGCCAGGCCGGCGACGACGCGCGCCAGACGGCGGCCGACGCCGCCGCCGAGCTCAAAAAGGCAGGCGCGGAGGCGAAGGTCCAGGCTGAGGACGCCGCCGCCAAGGCCAAGGTCGAAGCCCATGCCGCCGGCGACCAGGCGCGCGGGTCGGTGGATAGTCTCAGGGACAATCGCTCGGGCGGCTAGGCGGCGTCGGCTTCCCTGGTCGCCTTCTTCACCTTGGAGACGGCGCGATCGCGTTTCAGGCGCGAGAGGTGATCGATGAACAGGACCCCGTCCAAGTGGTCCATCTCGTGCTGGATGCAGACCGCGAAAATGCCCTCGGCATCCTCCTCGATCGTCTCGCCCCGGTAGTTGACGTAGCGCAGCTTCACCTGGGCCGGGCGCTCGACCTCGTCATAGATGTCCGGCACCGAAAGGCAGCCTTCTTCGTAGGGCTGGGTCTCTTCCGACGCCCAGAGGATTTCCGGGTTGACGAAATAGCGCGGGGTGCGCTCGCCGTCGCGATGGTCGAGGTCCATGACGATCACCCGCACAGGCTCGCCGACCTGGATGGCGGCCAGGCCGATGCCCGGGGCCGCGTACATGGTCTCCAGCATGTCGTCCATCAGCGCGCGCAGACTGTCGTCGACCACCGCCACGGGCGCGGAAACCGTCTTCAGGCGTGCATCGGGAACGACGAGGATGTCGCGAATAGCCATGGCCTGCAGGTAGGTTAGCCGGCGCGAACCGTCAAGATCGGGGGCTCTTCCACTGAGGGTTCGACGACGAGTTTGGCCAGCGGTCGAAGGCCGCTTTCGATCGGCTCCAGCACCTCAAGCGCCTTGCCCTCGTGGTCGACGGCCAGATCCTCGAAGCGCCGCGCTTGGCTGAGCACCTGGCTTTCCAGCGAGCCGACGAACGAATTGTAGCGTCCCATCGCCGCCTCAAGGGCCTTGCCGAGGCCGGCGACGTGACCGCCCATGACCGAGAGCCGCTTGTAGAGTTCGCGGCCGAGCGTGGCGATCTGGACGGCGTTGGCGGCCTGCTCCTCCGCCCGCCAGCCATAGGCGATGGCCTTGCAGAGCGCAAAAAGGGTGGTCGGCGTCACCAGCACCACGCGCTTTTCCATCGCCTCGGTCATCAGGTCGGGCAGGTTGTCCAGGGCCGCGGCCAAAAACCCGTCGCCGGGTACGAACATGGCGACGAAGTCGGGCGAGCCCTCTTTCGGAAACTGATCCCAATAGGCCCGCGACGACAGGCCGGTCATGTGGGTGCGGACGCTCTGGGCGTGGCGGGCCAGCGCCGCCTCTCGGCCGGCGTCGTCCAGCGCATCCTGCGCGTCGAGAAAGGCGTTCAGCGAGCATTTGGCGTCGATCACAAAGACCCCGCCGCCGGGCATGCGCACGGTGACGTCGGGACGGCGCCGGCCCTCCTCGCCCTCGACAGAGACCTGCTCCTCGAAATCGAACCGCTTGGTCAGGCCGGCCGCCTCCAGCACGTTGCGCAGGGTCTGCTCGCCCCAGCGGCCCTGCACGCCGGCGCCGCGGCGCAGCGCCGCCGACAGCTTGCGCGCCTCGGCCTGGGTATCGGCGGAGGCCTGCATCAGGGCGGCGATCTGCGCCTTCAGCCCGCCGGTCTCCTCGGCGCGGGCCTTTTCCACCGCCGCGACCTGCTCCTGGAACTTGGCCAGGGTCTCGGAGACCGGCTTGAAGGTCTCCGCCGCGCGGCTGATCAGTTGGCTGGTCGCCAGTTCCGCGGCCTGGGCGGCGCGCGCCGGGGTGTTCTCGTCATTCAGCCGGATTCGCTCGCGCGCGGTCGCCAGCTCGCTCTGCGCCCGCATCAGGGCCCAGAGGGCCGCACCCAGGCCGGCCACAAGGGCCAGCACAACAAGACTCAAGACCAGGGTCGCGTTCATGGTCCGTTCGCTTTAGCGGGAGTCGGGCCCGAGGCCAAGCCGCGCGCTCAGTCCGTGGTCGGCCGTCGGGCTCGCAACGCCTGGGCGATGGTGCCGTCGTCGAGCCAGTCGAGCTCACCGCCAACCGGCACTCCGCGGGCAAGGCTGGTGACCGAGACATTGGCGCGTGACAGCCGCTCGGCCAGGTAATGGGCCGTGGTCTGGCCGTCGACGGTAGCCGGCAGGGCCAGGATGATCTCGCGCACCTCGCCGCCCTTGGCGCGGGCCACCAACTCGTTGACCCGCAGCGCCTCGGGGCCTCGCCCGTCCAGGGCCGACAACAGCGCGCCCAGCACGTGGTAGCGACCGCGATAAGAGCCGCCGCGCTCCAGCGCCCACAGAGCGCCCACCTCCTCGATGACGCAGATCAGGCCGCCATCACGGCTCTGGTCGGCGCAGACGGCGCAGGGGTCGCTGACATCCAGCGCGCCACATATGGAACAGGACTTCACCTTCTCCGCCGCCTCGGCCATGGCTTGGGCCAGCGGTCGGAGCAGCTGGTCGCGGCGCTTGAGCAGGGCGAGCGCCGAGCGCCGGGCCGAGCGCGGGCCCAGACCCGGCAGCTTGGCGAGCAGCGCGATCAGCCGTTCGATCTCGGGTCCGGCGGAGGCAGTCAAGGTCAGCTAAGGCCGGGGAAGCCGGGCAGGCCGCCGAAAGGCCCGGCGATCGCCTTCATCGCCTCGGCTTGGGCGGTGTCGAGCTTACGCTTGGCGTCGGCATGGGCGGCCACCAGCAGATCGGCCAGGATCTCGCCCTCGCCAGCGGTCAGCAAGGCGTCGTCTATGCTGACGCTGACCAGCGCGCCGGAGCCTTGCAGCACCAGCTTGACCATGCCGGCGCCGGCGACGCCGTCGGCGGTCATCTCGGCGAGCTTGGCCTGGGCTTCGGTCAGCTTCTGCTGCATGGCCTGCGCCTGTTTCATCAGCGCGCCCAGATCCTTCATCGTCGCCTTTCCTTTCGCAATTCCGGCCGCCATCATATCGAGCGCCGCCGCCCCTCGCGAACGAAAGATCGGCGCGGAGATGGAGACGAGATGGCTGCGCACATCGCCCTGCTCCGGGCCGTCAATGTCGGCGGCCGCGGTCTTAAGATGGGCGACCTGGTGAGCTTCGCCAGGGACCTGGGGCTCGAGAACCCGCGAACCCTGCTGCAGAGCGGCAATCTGGTGTTCGAGAGCCCCGACCGGGCCGACGCCGCCCTGGAAACGCGGCTGGAGGCTGAGGCCGAGCCGCGCTTCGGTTTCCAGGCCGATTTCATGGTCCGCTCGGCGGCGGAATGGCGCGCGTTGATCGCGGCCAACCCGTTCCCGAAGGCGGCCCATGACGATCCCAGCCACCTGCTGGTCATGCCGTTGAAGGCCGCGCCAGCCGATGGCGCGCTGGAGGCGCTACGCGCGGCGATCAGGGGGCCGGAGCAGGTCGCGATTGTCGGCCGCAACGCCTATCTGGTCTATCCCGACGGCATCGGGCGCTCGAAACTGACCATCACCGTGATCGAGAAGAAGCTCGGTGTCCGCGGCACGGCGCGCAACTGGAATACGGTGCTGAAACTGGCCGAGATGGCCTAAGGCCAGGCCGGGCCAGATCGGCCTTTTGTTCCCGGTGGATTGGCCTGAATGGACGCGGACTAATCCTCCGCGGTCTCCACGCCCTCTTCCACCACGACTGCTTCCGGGGTCGCCATCTTGCGGACCCCAACGATCTCCGTGCCGGGAAAGGCCAGCATCACGGTCTGGACGAAGGGGTCGGCCGCCACGTCGTCCAGGGCGACCTTTTCCTCGCGTTTCTGGCGTTCCCAGGCGCTTTCGGCGCCGCCGCCGCCCTCGGCCGCGACCAGCCAGGGCTGGCCGGTCCACTCCTTCAGGCGCGCGACCAGGCGGCCGGCGAGGTTGGCGGGCGCGCCGGGGGCGGGTTCGAAGGTGATGGCGCCGGGGCGAAAGCTGATCGGGCGCATGAAGCGGTCGACGTCGAGTTTAAGACTGACATCGCGCTTGGCCTCGATCAGGCCGAGCACATCCTCGAACGATTGCGGCGCGGCTAGCGCCGACGGGGCCCTTTGCTGGGCGGGCGCGACCATGCGTGCCGTGGCCGCGCCGCCGCCGGATCCGCTCGGCCGATTGGGTGCGGCCGAGCCACCGCCCGTTTGCTGACCGGCGCCGACGGCCGTATCCCCGTCGCGCAAAGCCTTCAGCGCCTCCTCGGGCCCCGGCAGGTCGGCGGCGTAGCAGAGGCGGATCAGCGCCATCTCCACCGCCGCCTTGGGGTCCGGCGCGCGCCTGGCCTCATCATGAGCGCGCAGCAGCATCTGCCAGACGCGAGCCAGGGTCCCGGCCGAAGCCTGGGTCCCGACGGCGGTCAGCCGCGCCGCCTGGTCCTTGGGCAGGCCCAGCACCTCGGGGCCGAGGGCCTTGGCCAGCGCCGCGCCATGAGCGTGGTCGAGCAGATCGAGCATCACCACCACCGGATCGGCGCCCAGGCCGTAGAGGACGCCGAAGGCCTGCAAGGCCTCGGCGGCGCGGCCGCGCATGGCGAGCTCGAACAGCTCGATGGTCTGGGCCCGGTCGGCCAGGCCCAGCATGTCGCGAATGGCCGCGGCCGTGACCGTCTCGCCGTCTTCGGCTTGGACGATGGCCTGGTCGAGCAGCGACTGGGCGTCGCGGACCGAGCCTTCGGCGGCGCGGGAGATCAGCGCCAGGCCGTCGGGTTCGATCTTGGCGCCCTCGGCCGTGGCGATGTCGGAGAGGTTCTTGGCGATCACCTCCGGCTCGACCCGGCGCAGGTCGAAGCGCTGGCAGCGCGACAGGATGGTCACCGGAACCTTGCGGATCTCGGTGGTGGCGAAGATGAACTTGGCGTGCGGCGGCGGTTCTTCCAGCGTCTTCAACAGCGCGTTGAACGACGCGGTGGACAGCATATGCACTTCGTCGATGATGTAGACCTTGTAGCGGGCCTCGACCGGCGCGTAGCGCACCCCTTCGATCAGCTCGCGCATCTCTTCGACCTTGGAGCGGCTGGCGGCGTCGAGTTCCAGCACGTCCATGTGCCGGCCCTCGATGATGGCGCGGCAGTGGGCGCCCTCGACCGCCAGGTCCAGCGTCGGCTGGTCGATCCCCTCGGCCTCGTAGTTGAGCGCGCGCGCCAGCAGTCGGGCGGTGGTGGTCTTGCCGACTCCGCGCACGCCGGTGAGCATGAAGGCATGCGCGATACGGCCGGTGGCGAAGGCGTTGGTCAGGGTGCGGACCATGCCTTCCTGGCCGATCAGGTCATGGAAGGTGCGCGGCCGGTACTTGCGCGCCAGCACCTGATAGCCGTCGCCAGCGTCGCGTTGAGGGATTGGCGCCGCGCCGAACATGTCGACCGTCGCCTCGTCGGGCTCGGGCGCTTCGACCAAATCGGCGGGCGGCGGATCGTCCATTCAAATCCCGGCGGAGAAGAGGGTGGAGGCTGAACGGCGACCCGGAGCGAAACTCGTTGTGGCTGCTTCCTTCCGGACCTGACCAGGTTGGCGAGGACTCCGCCCGCCGCCAGCCTCCACGCCCAATATCGCGGGCCGGGGCGGCGGACGCAAGGGCGCGCCACCCCCAATCGCAACGCCAAAGCTGACGAACTGCGTTCGGCGCGTTAAGAGCGATGCATGCCCCTGACCGCCTTCACCAACACCTTCGCCGGCAACCCGCTCGACCGGGTGAGCTACAAGCGGAGCGATCCCAACTGGATCGACGCCCAGTTGGCCGATCCCGAGACCTTGGCCGTGGCGCTGTGGAACGGCAAGCCGCTGATCGAGGATGCCCCGGGCCCGGACAAGGCCTTGCGCATCGCCTATCTGCCCATCGGCCTGGCCCGCGAAGTCGCTGGTGGCGACCAGCGGGTGCTTTTCCTGGGCCTGTGGAAGGAGACGGCGGTCTTCGCCATCGATCTGGAGTCCGCCTTGGACCCCGCGGAAGGTCCCCTTTCCGGCTTTGGGCGGTTTGAGGACCTGCGGGCGACGGCGCTCAGGCTGCCGGGCGGCGACGCGGCCATACTGGCCACCGCCAAGAGCGTATTCGAATGGCGTCGCCGCCATGGTTTCTGTTCGGCCTGCGGCCAGCCGACCCTGGCCATCGAAGGCGGCTGGAAACGGGTCTGCGAAAGCTGCCGCACCGAGCACTTCCCGCGCACCGATCCGGTGGTGATCATGCTGCCGACCATCGGCGAGCGCTGTCTGCTGGGCCGCCAGGCGGTCTGGCCCAAGGGCATGTACTCGGCCCTGGCCGGCTTCCTGGAGCCCGGCGAGAGCATCGAGGAGGCCTGCGCGCGCGAGGTCTACGAAGAGGCCGGCCTGATCACCACGTCGGTGCGCTATCACTCGACCCAGCCTTGGCCCTATCCGTCCTCGCTGATGATCGGGCTGATCTGCGAGGTCGAGACCGACGAGGCGGTCGCCGACCAGATCGAGATCGAAGAGGTGCGCTGGTTCACCCGCGACGAGACCAAGAAACTGATCGCCGGCGAACTCAACGATGCGCGCGCCCCCGGCGGCATGGCCATCGCCTTCCAGCTGATCAAGGCCTGGGCGCAAGAAGGCTGATCAACAGCCGAGTGAGGGGGGATTAAGCCATGACGACGTTGTCGGAGCTGCGCGGTCTCGACCGGCATCAGTGGAGCGCGATCGCCGCCAGCTTCCTGGGCTGGACCCTGGACGCCTTCGACTTCTTCCTGATGGTCTTCATGTTCAAGGCCATCGCCAAGGACTTCCACGCCGACCTGTCGGCGGTGGTGGTGGCCAGCACCCTCACCCTGGCCGCGCGGCCGTTCGGCGCCCTGGTCTTCGGCATGATGGCCGACCGCTATGGCCGCCGGCCGGTCCTGATGAGCAATGTCCTACTCTATTCAGTGCTGGAACTCAGTTCAGCTTTCGCGCCGACCCTGGCGGTGCTGCTGGTGCTTCGCGCCCTGTTCGGCTTCGCCATGGGCGGGGTCTGGGGCGTCGGGGCGTCGCTGGCGCTGGAATCCATCCCGCCCAAGGCGCGCGGCATCGTCTCGGGCCTGCTGCAGGAGGGCTATGCGGCGGGCTATCTGCTGGCCTCGGCGGTCTTCTTCTTCCTGTTCGACCGCATCGGCTGGCGCGGCATGTTCATGGTCGGCGCCGTTCCGGCGGTCCTGGCCGTCTTCATCCAGTTCTCGGTGCGCGAATCGCCGGCCTTCGAGATCGAGCACGGCCGCAAACACGGGCGCGGCCCGGTCTTCCTGTTCGGGCTTGGCCTTCTGGCCCTGGCCATCGCGGTCGGGCCAGCGGTGGTCGGTCCGATGCTGAAGGTTCCGATCCTGACCTGGATCTACGCCATCGACGTCCCGCTGGCGCTCGGCGGCCTGTGGTTCTTCCGCCGGCACTGGAAGATGGCGCTCTATGTCGTCCTGCTGATGACCGCCTTCAATTTCTTCAGCCACGGCACCCAGGACCTCTATCCGACCTTCATGCAGAAGGGCCTGGGCTTCGACACCCATGTCACCGGCCTTCTGACCGCGATCGGCAATGTCGGCGCGATCGGTGGCGGACTGCTGTTCGGGGCTTGGTCGGAGCGGCTGGGACGACGCTGGGGCATCGTCGTCGCCTCGCTGCTGTCGCTGCTGGCCATCCCGCTCTGGGCCTTCTCGCACACCGTCGTGCTGCTGGGTCTGGGGGCGTTCGCCATGCAGTTCATGGTTCAGGGCGCCTGGGGGATCATACCGGTTCACTTGAACGAGCTGGCCCCGCCCGACGCCCGCGGCGCCTTCCCCGGCTACGCCTACCAGGTCGGCAATCTGATCGCCTCCGGCAACGCCGTCTGGCAGGCCCAGATCGCCGAGGCCCACCACAACAACTACGGCCTGGCCATGGCCATCGTGGCCGCCGCTGCGGCGGTGGTCATCGCGGTGGTGACGATCCTGGGGCCGGAACGGCGGCACGCGATCTTCGGGACCGCGGCGAAGGCCTAACGCCCCGCCTTCTCCCGGTACGGATCGGCCGGGTAGACGCCGAGGATCTCGAATCGCTCTGAAAAGAAGCCCAGCTCCTCGAAGGCGCGGGCCAGGTGTTCGTCTTCCGGCTGGCCGTCGACCTCGGCGTAGAAGAAGGTCGCGGTGAAGGCGCCGTTCTCCATGTAGCTTTCCAGCTTGGTCATGTTGACGCCGTTGGTGGCGAAGCCGCCCAGCGCCTTGTAGAGGGCGGCCGGCAGATTCCTGACCCGGAAGATGAAGCTGGTCACGCAAGGAACGCCGGCGGCCGGACGCGGCGGATTGGGCTCGGCCGTCATCACCAGGAAGCGGGTGGTGTTGTGCCGCTCGTCCTCGACGTCGCGCATCAGGATGGTCAGGCCGTAGATCTCCGCCGCCAGTTCCGGCGAAATGGCCGCGCGGGTCGGATCGGGATGCTCGGCGAGGCTCTTGGCCGCGCCGGCGGTGTCGCCGACGGATTCGGTGGTTACGCCCAGCCGCCGCAACGCCTTGCGGCATTGGCCGAGCGCGATGGCCATCGAGGCCACGGTGCGCACATCCTCGATCTTCACACCCGGATTGGCCATCAGGTGGAAGCGGATCGGCTTGAAGCGCTCGGCGATGATGCGAAGGCCGGAGTCGGGCAACAGATGGTGGACGTCGGCGACCCGGCCGGCGGTGGAGTTTTCCACCGGAATCATGCCCAGCGCCGCGGCGCCGCTTTTCACCGCCTCGAAGGCGTCTTCGAAGGTGGCGCAGGCCAGGGGTTCGTAATCGGGGAAATAGTCGCGCGACGCCTCGTGGCTGTTGGCGCCCATCTCGCCCTGAAAGGCGATTTTTCGTCGGTCGGTCATCGGGTCTTCTCGGCGTAGGCGCGGGCGATGGCAAGCTCGGCCGGCGTGTTGACCTCGATCGGCATGGCCTCGGCGACCGCCGCCCAGATGGAAAGGCCGAGTTCTAGCGCGCGTAGTTGTTCGAGCTTTTCGCGGCGCTCGAGCGGCGATGGCGGGGCGGCGGCGAAGCGGTCGAGGGCGTCGCGGCGGTAGCCATAGAGGCCGATGTGCCGCCAGACCGGCGCGTCGCCATAGAGGGTCGAGCGGGTGAAATAGAGCGCCCGGCCGGACGTCGCGCCCGGGGCCAGCGCCATGATCGCCTTGGGGCAATCGGGATCGGTGCGCTCGGCCGGCGAGCCCTCCGGCGCAATCAGGGTTGCGATGTCGCAGGACGGCTCCTGCTCCAGCAGGGCGGCGCAGGCCCGAATCAAGGCCGGATCGAGGAAGGGGATGTCGCCCTGCAGATTGATCACCGCGTCGTGGCGGCGCTCGGGATCAAGCACGGCGAGCGCGGCCAGGATGCGGTCGGATCCCGACGGCAGGTCGGGGTCGGTCAGCACCGCGCGGCCGCCGGCGGCTTCGACCGCACGGACGATCTCGGCATCGCCGGCGGCCACCGCGACCGGGCCGATGCCGGCGGCTTGCGCCTGGCGCAAGACGCGCACGATCAGGGGCAGGCCGCCGATATCGGCCAGCGGTTTGCCCGGCAGACGGGATGCCGCCATGCGGGCGGGAATAAGCACGATCGGATGCATGCGATCCCTAAGCGGAACGGGGCGCGTCCTGGCCCCATTTGGCCGGTTGCGTGGCGGCCGGTAGCGTGTCAGAGACGCGAGCGCAAGGACAGGCGCGGGACGCGGCCTTGCCGAAGGGCGCATGCGTTAGAGGGCTGACGAGCGGGATGAGCGACGAGTTAGGCTTCAACAAGATCGCCGGCGCGGTGCTGGCGACCGGTCTGGCCATATTTGGCCTGGGCGAACTGTCCAACATCATTTTCGAATATCAACCGCCGGCGAAGGCGGGCTACGCGATCGCGATCGCCGCCGAAGACACCGGCGGTCCGGCGGCCGCGCCCGAGCTGCCGATCGACTGGGGCACGGAGCTGCCCAAGGCCGACGTCAACGCCGGCAAAGAGGTGGCGACCAAGTGCCAGTCCTGTCACAACCTCGACCAGGGCGGCCCGAACATGACCGGCCCGAACCTCTATGGCGTGCTGGGCCGCCAGCCGGGCGCCCATCCGGGCTTCGCCTATTCCGATGCGATGAAGGCCTTCGGGCAGAGCCACCCGGTCTGGGACTATGCCCACGTCAACGATTTCATCACCGGGCCGCAGAGCTATCTCGACGGCACCAAGATGACCTTTGTGGGCCTGAAGCAGCGCCAGGACCGGATCAACGTCATCGCCTATCTGCACACATTGGGCTCGAACCTGCCGATCCCCGCGCCCAATCCGAAGGCGGCGGCTGCCCCGGCGGCGTCCAGCGCTCCGGCCGTTTCGGGCGCTCCGGCGTCAGGCGCGCCCGCTTCGAGCGCTCCGGCCCCGGCCAGCGCGGCGGCCTCCTCGACCAAGTGACCTAGGCGTAGCGAGCCTTCAGGACCGCATAGACGGCCCGAATCGCCTGCGCCTCGGCGCCGAGCGGGTGGCCCGGCCGGTTGCGCGGGTTCCAACCGAAGATGTCAAAATGCGCCCAGGCGCCAGCCGGCGCGAATCGCTTCAGGAACAGCGCCGCCGTCACCGAACCCGCTTGAGCCCAGGCGTCGGGATCGTTCTTGATGTCGGCAATGTCGCTGTCCAGCGACGGCTCGTAGCCCGCCCAGAGCGGCATGCGCCAGAGCGGGTCGCCCAGCGCATCACCTGCCGCCGCCAACTCACCGGCCAGAGCGTCGTCGTCGGTGTAGAAGGGTATGACCTCCGGGCCCAGAGCCGCCCGCGCCGCGCCGGTGAGGGTGGCGAAATCCAGGGTCAACTCCGGCGTCAGCTCGGCGGCGCGGGTCAGGGCGTCGGCCAGGATCAGCCGCCCCTCGGCGTCGGTATTGCCGACCTCTATGCTCAGCCCCTTGCGCGAGGCGAGCACGTCGCCAGGGCGCATGGCGTCGCCAGCGACGGCGTTCTCGACCACGGGCAGCAGCACCGACAGCCGCACCGGCAGCCTGGCCGCCATCACCATGCGGGCGAGCGCGAGCGCGTGGGCCGCGCCGCCCATGTCCTTCTTCATCAGCCGCATGCCGGCCGAGGGCTTGAGGTCGAGGCCGCCGGTATCGAACACCACGCCCTTGCCCACCAGCGCCACCAGCGGATGGCCGGCCTCGCCCCAGCTGAGCTCGATCATGCGCGGCGAGCGGGCGGGAACGGCGGCGCGGCCGACGGCGTGGACAGCCGGATAGCCGGCGTCGAGCAGCGCGTCGCCGACCACCACAGCCGCCTTGGCCCCAAACGCCTCGGCGACCTCGCGCGCGGCCAGTTCAAGCTCGACCGGGCCCATGTCGTTGGCGGGGATGTTGATCAGGTCGCGGGCCAGCGCGGCGGCTTGAGCCAGGCTTTTCACCTCGGCCACATCGACGCCCTCGGGCGCGAGCAGCCGGGCCAGACCGTCCTTGGGCTTTTTGCGGTAGCGCTCGAAGCGGTAGCCGCCAAGCGCCCAGGCGAGCGCGATCCGCTCGGGCGGAACGTTCGAGGGCGCGGTGGCGAGGCGATAGTCGCCGGCGGGCAGCCGCGCCGGCAGGGCGCGAAAGGCCGTCCCATCGGCGCGCGCGCCGTCGCCAAGGCCAAAGAGCACGATCGGCGCGTCGTCGGCGCCCGGCGCGACCAGCAGTTGGCCGGCTTTCGCCTTGAAGTCCTGCAGCGCGGCGAGTCGGGCGAGCGCCGGCGGCTGGCTGGACAGGAACCCCGCCAGATCGGCCTCGGCGAGGGCATGCAGGGCGCGGACTTCGCCGTCCGCCGTGGTCAGGATCAGGTCGGTCATGGGTCGCCCTATCGCGAGGTAAGATTTCGTTAGGCTTAACGATTCATTGACGGCCGCCGCCGATGCTGGACCGGGGCCGCTTCGAAAGCCCTAGCCCGCCGCAATGGGAGCTTCAACGCTCATGTCCCGCGTCCCGTCCCTCGCCGCGACCGCCCTGGTCGCCGTCCTGTTGGCGCCCGCTGTCGGCGCCGCCGCGCCCGCGCCCGCGCCCGACAGGACGCCGGCCTCCATCCAGGCCGTCGCCCCGGCCGCCGCACCCAAGCCGCCCAGCAAGGCGGGGCCGCAGGCGCGCGCTGACGCGGCCAGGCTCAGCCCCCTCGCCCGCGCCGCCTTCTGGGGCCGCGAGGCGCAGATCGATCCGACCGACGTGGTGGCCGGCGTACAGCTGGCCTCGGCCCTTCGCGCCCTTGGCCAATACGACACCGCCATCCAGTCGGCCGGCCGCGTGCTGGTGATCGATCCGAACAATATGGACGCGCTGATGGAAACCGCGCGCGCCTATGTCGCCGAGGGCCAGGGCTTCTATGCCGTCGACCCGCTCACCCACGCCCAGGCCCTGGCCCCGAAGGACTGGCGGCCCTTGTCGCTGCTGGGCATCGCCTATGCCCAGGTGCGGCGCGCGGACGACGCTCAGGCCGCCTGGCGCCAGGCGCTGGCGCTCTCGCCGGACAACCCGGCGGTGCTGACCAATATGGCGATGGAGTTGGCCGCCCAGGGCGATACGGCCTCTGCGGAAACCCTGCTTCGCCGCGCCGCCGCCCAGCCGGGCGCGAACCTGACGGTGCGCCAGGACCTGACCCTGGTTCTGGGCCTGGAAGGCAAGCTCGGCGAGGCCGAGACCCTGCTGAGACGCGACCTTCCGCCTGACCAGGCCGACGCCGACCTGGCCTATCTGCAGGCCGCCTCCGCCAGGGGCGTTCAGGCGCCGGCGCCCGCGGCCCCGCAACGCTCGTGGGATTCGCTGAAGGGCGCCGGCGGCTAGAGTCGTAATGAAGGCTGGCTGGCCAGGGCCAGCGCCCCAGGTTAGCCCTTGTGCGCCATCACGTCCTGCACCCGGATGATCGACGGGCCGAGCACGACGATGAACAGCACCGGCAGGAAGAAGACGATCATCGGCACGGTGAGCTTGGCCGGCAGCGCCGCGGCCTTTTTCTCGGCCGCGGCCAAGCGCAGATCGCGGTTTTCCTTGGCCATCACCCGCAGCGCGGTGCCAAGCGGCGTGCCGTAACGCTCGGCCTGAGTCATGGCCATGGCGACGGATTTGACGCCTGGGTGATTGGTGCGCTTGGCCAGGCCCTCATAGGCCATGCGCCGATCGGGCAGATAGGACAGCTCGGCCACCAGCAGCGACAGTTCCTCGGCCAGTTCGATGGAGGCCGCGCCCACCTCCTGGCTGACCTTCTGCAGCGCCGCTTCGATCGACATGCCCGATTCGACGCAGATCAGCAAAAGGTCGAGGGCGTCGGGAAAACCGGCCACGATGGAGGCGCGCCGCTTGTTGGCGACGTTGGAGATGAAGACGTTGGGCGCGTAGTAGCCGAGCGTCAGCCCCGCGACGCAGATGCAGAACCGCGACATGGCCGGCAGGTTAAAGCTGTGGACGACGTAGAGGTAGAAGGCGAGCACCGCGAAGAAGACGAACGGTGTGATCAGGCGGAAAAAGTAGAAGGTGCTGACCGGCCTTGGACCGCGATAGCCGGCCTGGGCCAGCTTGTCGGCCACCTTGGGATCTTCCAGAAGCCGCGAGAGCTGCAGCCGGTCGACGATGGTCTTGACCGCGCCCTCGTCGGCGTGGCGCAGGCTGCCGCCATGGGTCTTCGAGGCCGCCAGGGCCTCGCGTGAGCGGCGCTTGAGCTCCTCGCGGCGGTTGGCCACCGAATTCAGCCGGTTTTCCAGCGTCGAACGCGAAAACAGCGGCGAGGCCAGGGTGACGAAGGTCGCGAACGAGAGCACCGCGACAAACCCCATCAGGAGGTTGCTCGGGTCGGTGAGGATGGCGGCAACCGAAGAGAAGTCCATCGTTTGCGCCCTAGAACTTGAAATTGATCATGCGGCGCATGACCCAGATGCCGAACACCTCAACGATAAAGCCGGCGAGCAGCATCAGCTTGCCCCGGTTGTCGGTGTACATGATCGCCATGTAGGACGGCGTGGTGATGGTGATCAGCAGGCTGACGCAGACCGGCAGCGATCCAATGATGAAGGCCGAGGCGGTGGCCTCGGACGATAGCGCCTTGATCTTCTCGCGCATCAGCTTGCGGGCGCGCAGCACGGCCGAAAGATTAGCCAGGGCCTCCGCCAGGTTGCCGCCGGTCTTGGCCTGGATGGCCAGCACGATGGTGAAAAAGCGCAATTCCGGGGTCGGCATACGCTCGTACATCTTCTCCAGGCCCTGATCGACGGCCATGCCCATGGAGATGTTTTCCACCAGGCGCTGAAACTCGGGCCCGAGCGGCGCCGGGCTTTCACGCGCGATGACGCGCAGGCATTCGTGCACCGGAAGGCCGGACTTGATGCCGCGCACGATGATGTCGATGGCGTCGGAAAAATTGCCGGTAAATTTCTTGGTCCGCCGGCCGGCGAGGAACTTGATGGTCCAGCGCGGCACGCCAAGCGCCGAGGCGGCGCCAAGCGGGAAGGCCGCCCAGACCGGCGCCCGGAAGACCAGGGCGCCCACCAGCACCAAGCTGCCCAGGACACCGCTGGCGATCCAGAATTGGGTGACGGTGACGCTCAGGCCGGCCTGCTGCAGCTGGGCGACGAGCGAGACCGAGGCCTTGCGCTGCAACCGCTCCTGTTCCTTCAGCGTCTGCAGCAGCTGCTTGCGGCGGTTGCCGGCGTCCTGAGCGGCCATCCGCGCGCGGCTGGTTTTTTCGAGCGGCCTTGGCGTGGCGATCGCTCGGGCGCGTTTTGTGATGCGCGGGTCGGCGCCGCTGGCGCCAGCGAGCACATAGCCCAACCCGCCCAGCGTGATGAAGCCAAGGACCGCGACCAGAATGATCATAGGATTCATCGGCGTCTACTCCGCCGCGTCCAGAGCCTCGGCCAATTCCCGTTCGAGGCCGTAATAGCGCGCCCGGTCCCAGAACCTCGGTCGCGCGATGCCGGTCGAACGGTGCCGGCCCACGACGCCGCCATTATCGTCCTCACCGGTTATCTCGTAGACGAATAAGTCTTGCGTAATGATGACCTCGCCTTCAAGGCCGACAACCTCGGTGACGTGGGTGATGCGCCGCGAGCCGTCGCGCAGGCGCGCGGCCTGAATGATCACGTCCACCGAACCGACGATCATTTCGCGGATGGTCTTCGAGGGCAGGCCGTAGCCGCCCATGGTGATCATCGATTCGATCCGGCTGATCGCCTCGCGCGGGCTGTTGGCGTGCAGCGTGCCCATGGAGCCGTCGTGGCCGGTGTTCATGGCCTGCAACAGGTCAAAGGCTTCGGGTCCGCGCACTTCGCCGACGATGATCCGCTCCGGGCGCATCCGCAGGCAGTTCTTGACCAGATCGCGCATGGTGATCTGGCCCGAGCCTTCGAGGTTCGGCGGGCGGGTCTCCAGCCGCACCACGTGCGGCTGTTGCAGCTGCAGTTCGGCGGCGTCTTCGCAGGTGATGACGCGCTCGGTCGGGTCGATGAAGGCGGTCAGTGTGTTGAGCAGCGTCGTCTTGCCCGAACCGGTGCCGCCCGAGATCAGCACATTGCATCGCGAGGCGCCGATCACGCCAAGCACACGCGCGCCTTCCGGACTGATCGAAGCGTATTCGACCAGGTTGCGCATGGTGAGTTTGTCTTTTTTGAACTTCCGGATGGTCAGGGTCGGGCCGTCCAGCGCCAGCGGCGGCGCGATGACATTGACCCGGCTGCCGTCTGGCAGGCGCGCGTCGCAGATCGGTGAACTTTCGTCGACCCGGCGGCCGACCTGGCTGACGATGCGCTGGCAGATGTTCATCAGCTGGGCGTTGTCGCGGAAACGGACATTGGTCAGCTGCACCTTGCCGCTGACCTCGATGAACACCCGCCCGGCGCCATTGACCATGATGTCGGCGATGTCGTCGCGGGCCAGGAGCGGCTCCAGCGGGCCATAGCCGAGGACGTCGTTGATGATGTCCTGGACCAAGTGCTCCTGCTCGGCCACGGACATGGAGACGTTCTTGATGGCGACCAGTTCGGCGACGATGTCGCGGATCTCCTCGCCGGCGGTCTTCAGATCGAGCTGGGCGAGCTGGGCCAGGTCGATGGTGTTGATCAGGGCGTTGAAGATGGTCGTCTTGGTCGCGTGGTAATAGTCGCTCTGCTCGCGAACGATCTCGGCGGTCGGCGAACCCTGCGCGGCCCTGAGCTGTTCGAAGGCGGAGGTGAGCTTCGGACCGCCGGCGGCGGCGGCCTTCTGCGAGGCGTGGGCGCCGGCGAGGCGATCGGTGGCCGAGTTCGATGACTTGGCGGCGGCGGGCGGCGCCTTGGCCGGCGCCAGCGCCTGCTTGGTCGTGGCCGGCTCGACCCTTTGCGGACGCGTGGCGATCGGTGGTCCAGCCGTCGGCGCCGGCGGCGGCGCTTGCGTCGGCTTGCTGGGTTCGCCGTCCGCTGGGCGTTTACCGAACACTGATCCGGCCTATTTCCGCCTGAACAGGCCGGCAAGCGCCGACTTCTTGGGCGCCGGCGGCGGATCGCGGCGGGTGATCGAGAGCGCCAGCCGCTGGAAGGCCTCGGCGGCCTTGGACTTGGGGCTGACCTCTTCGATCATCTGGCCGTTATTGGCGGCCTGGCCGAACAGCTTGGCGTCGAAGGGCAGGATGATCCCGGTCTCCAGCCCAAGCGCCTCGCCAAAGTCCTTGGTGGGGATCTCAGGGCGGCCGGGCGAGCCCACCATGTTGAGCACCAGCATCGGCGGCGAATCGTTCGGCCGCGCCTGGCGGACCAGGTCGACGATGTTCTTGGCGTTGCGCAAGGAGGCCAGGTCCGGCGCGGCGGTGACCACCACGTCGTCCGCCCCGAGCAGGGTGCGGCGCATCCAGCCCGACCACAGGTGCGGCAGGTCGAGCACCACATAGGGCGCGGTCGCGCGGATCTTACTGGTCACCTCCTCGAAGGCGTCGGCGGAGATGTCGTAGTCCACGTCGAGCGTCGCCGGCGCGGCGAACAGGCTGAGCCGGTCGCTGCAGCGGGCCATCATCCGGTCGAGCAGCACCGGGTCCAGCCGGTCGGGCTGGCTGAGCGCGTCGGCCACCCCTTGCAGGGGGTCCTGATTGAAGTCGAGGCCGGCGGTGCCGAACGGCAGGTCGAGATCGACGATCACCGTATTGGTCTGCATGGTCTCGCTGAGCAGGTAGGCGAGATTGTGCGCGACCGTCGATGAGCCGACGCCACCGCGCGCGCCGACGAAGGCGAGCTGGCGGCCGACGAAGGGTGAGGCGGGGTCGGCATAGAGGGTGGTGATCGCGCCGATCAGCTGCAGCGGCTGCAGCGGCGGCACCAGATATTCGCTCACGCCGCGTCGCATCAGTTCGCGATAAAGGGCGATGTCGTTGTGCGAGCCGATGACGACCACCTTGGCGCCGGCGTCGCAGACCTGGGCCAGGCGATCGAGTTGCGCCAAGAGGGTCGGACCGTCGTCGAGGCTTTCGACAATGACCAGGGCCGGGGTCGGTTGATTCTGATACTGGGCGATGGCCGCGGTCAGGCCGCCGGGCCGGACCTCGGTGGAGGCGCGGCTCATGCGCCGGTCGGCGGCGCACTTCTCGGCCACCTCGGCGGTGTCGGTGCGTTCCCAGAAGATATGGATGCCGATGCGCGGCACGCTGGCCTCGCCAAGCACCGCCTCGGCGCCGGCGATCAGGTCGCCGACCGGATTGACCGGCGCGGCCGGCCCCGCGTCGTCGTCGTCCGATGGCTCGAAAGCCTCGATTGGCTTTTGCGCGGTCAGAAAGGGGTCGTCGTCCTCCGCCGCGTCGCCGGCGTTGGAGGCGGGCCGCCACGGATCGGCGGCGGACGCGAACTCATCGTCGGCGCTGAAGCCGCTGGTCGAACCGTCAGGCGTGGATTGAGGTTTGATCACCGGATTGTCCTACTGCTGCACCGCATCGGAGACCGCGCCACTGGCCTGAGGATCCTTGGCCGACGAGGTGGCCACGCCCTGGCGATACTTGCCCAGGATGGTCTCGCGGCGGCTGGCGTCGGCCGGATCGGTCTGCCGCGGGGCCAGCAGGTCGGCCGGGTTTGCGATCATGGCCGCGATGTTGGCGGTGGTGGCGCAGCCGAAATTGTTGTTGACGTCGTTGTCCCGGCTAGCGGTGAAATCCTTCCAGCTGTGGCCACATTCAGGCCCCTGGGCCTTGTAGCTCTTGAACCCGACCGCGATCGGAGCGCCGATGCGTTGACCGGCGTCGTAGCCGCCCAGCCTGATCCGATCGGGACTGACGCCCAGTTCCTCCAAGGCCGCCTCGATCGCGGCCGTCGAGTGGTAGGCCTGACCCTGGCCGCCAGCGGGCGCCATGATGGTGATGGTCTCGGCGCCGGCGTCGCGCCAGCGGTTGACCAGGGCGGCCAGGGCGTCCGCCTGGGTGTTGGACACGCCGCTGGCGTGCGGGGCCAGCAGGATCTGGTCCGGCGCCGACGAGACGGTGATGGCGAACTGTTCCGTCGGCGTGATCGGCGCGTCGTGCTTGGCGACCCTTTTCGAGTCGTCGAGCGAGGCGCAGGCGCAGGCCAGGGCGGCCAGGCTGACGACGATCAGGTTGCGGATCATGGGCGCGCGCCTATTCGATGACATAGCCGACCGGTCCTTGATAAGCCTTGCCGGCGACAGCGGCGGGCGGGGTCCTGTTGGCCCGGTTCAGGCGGCCGAGCAGGACGGTCTGGGCGTCGTTGGCGACCTGGAAGCCGTCGGCCGGCGTCTGCAGATTGGCCGGGCTGGTCGAATTGACCAGATAGGGCGTGACCATGACCACCAGTTCGGTCTCGCCTTCCTGGTAGTCGCGGGAGCGGAAGAGCGCACCGAGCACCGGCAGGTTCATCAGGCCGGGAAGCGAGTCCAGATCCTGCTTGGTCTCTTCGTTGAGCAGGCCAGCGATCATCATCGACCCGCCCGACGGCAGCTCGACGGTGGTTTCGGCGCGCCGCACGTTCAGGCCCGGAATGGTCAGGCCTGGATTGCCGGTTCCGGCTGATATCGTGAACGAGCCCTGGTTGCTCAGCTCGGAGACCTCGGTGGAGATCTTCAGCGAGATGCGGCCGGCCGACATGACGATGGGCGTGAAGCCCAGGCCGACGCCGAAGGTTTTGAACTCGACGCTGACCTGGCCGTTTGTGCTGACCCCTGAGGGGACGGGGAACTCGCCCCCGGCCAGGAACTTGGCCGATTCGCCTGAGACGGCGGTCAGGTTGGGCTCGGCCAGGGTGCGGACCAGACCGACCTGCTCGAAAGCTTCGATCGTGGCGCCGGCCTTGTTGACGCCGCTCGATCCCGCCGTCGGCTGCAGGGTCGCGATACTGCCCTGGCCGCCGTTGTTGCAACCGCCGCAGACCTGCGGCAGGTCGAAGGCGCCGGTGAGCGGATCGAAGGCCTTCACCTGCGGCTGGCTGGTGGTGTCGAGGTTGAGGCCGGCGTTCAGACCGCCGAGAATCGCCCCATTGACGGCGAAGCTGGCGGCGGTGCCGATCAGAAACTGCGGACTGCCGACCTGGCCGATAAGGGCGCTGAGATTGAAGCCCAGCTGCTTGATGACCGTGCGCTGCATCTCGACGATGCGCACCTTGAGCATCACCTGCTCCTTGCCGTCAATCGACAGCATGTTGAGCACCTGCTCGGGCTTGGTGGTGAACTGCTGGGCGATCTGAACCGCCTTGTCGGCTTCGGCGAGGTCGCGGACGTCGCCGGTCAGGACCAGGCTGGTATTGACCGCCGCCACCCGGACGTGGGCGTCGGGCATCAGCTGATTGATGGTCTGGGCGACGGCGCTGAAGTCCTGGTCGACCCGGATGTTGAGCGCCAGGATGCGATGGCCGGAGGCGTCGAAGAAGGCCGCGTCGGTGACGCCGGGGGCGAGCCCCATCACATAGATGCGCCTGGGCGACCGCAGCACCGCGTCGGCGACCTGCGGGTTGGTCACCAGGACGTCGCGCGCATCGACCGGCAGATCGACGATCGCCGACTTGCCGCGCGGGATCGACAGGTTCTGCGCGCCGCCATTGGCGCTGGCGAGATTGATCTGCATCGGGCTGAGCGGCTGCATCTGCGCCAGCGCCGGCGCGGTCGCCTGGGTCAGCGAGGCGATCAGCAGGGCGACGAGCCCAAGGAGACGGTGGCGAGGTTTCATTGGAGAACCATCACTTCGGGGGCTTGGCCGCTGCGGAAGATGTGAACCGTGCCGGAATCCTCCGCGCCCGCGGCGCCTCGACCGGACGGACCGCCGGCGTCGGAATAGGCCCGCAAGGCGAGAATCACTTCGCCTTGCGCCTTGGCGCGGGCGATGACCTCGGTGTCGGCGGCGGCGACCTCGAGCGTGGCCGTCGAACCCACCTGCGACTGCACCCCGTTCTTTGGCGGCTGGCTGTTCTGATCGATGGCGAGCACGCGGATGTTGCGCAGCAGGGTGTCGGCCACAAAGCCCGGACGGCCGCCGTTCGAGGCTGAGTCGGCGGGGCGGCTCTGCACCACGTCGACCCGATCGCCCGGCAGGATGAAGCCGCCGGCGGCGGTATTGGTGTTCACCTGAACGGCCACCGCGCGCATGCCGGGCCTCAAGACCACGGCCATGAAGCCGCCCTCGCCGCCGCGCACGAGCTTGGTGTTGGTGATCGGCTCATTGGCTAGGATCGGTTGGCGCACGATCGAGCCATAGAGTTGCTCCATCGGGCCAGTGGCGCCGGCGACCACCTGGGCGGCGGCATGAGCGGTCTGTTTGGCCTGGTCGGCGATGACCGCGGCGGCGCCGCCGGCGACCGGAACGCGCGCACCCTGGCCGTCGGTGATGAAGGCCGGATTGACCGCGTCGGCGGGCCAGTCCTGCCAGGTAAGGTCGTTCGCGCCGAGTCGGGTTCCGATGCCGAGATCGTGCTTGGCGACCAGCACCCTGGCCATGGGCTGGGCCGGCGCCGAGGAGGAGATGACCACCTGTGCGGGCGCGGGTTTGTGCTTTGTCATCGAGCCCACGATCAGTGCAAGTCCGATCGCCCCGATCGCCGCGATGGCGAGGACGACAATGATTCTGGTGCGGCCCATCGGCGCGGACTCTCCGGAGACGTGCGCCGACCTTGCTCAGGCCATGGTTAACGACGCGCTAAGCGGCGTGGTGAAAAGCACTAAAAACTTAGATGAAGGCCGTGCAGCAGCGAACTCTGCGGAAAAGCGACCAGCGCGCCGAGCGCGATCGCCACGCCGTAGGGAACCGCCTCGCCGTTTGTTGTCAGCTTGTCGAGCCAGGGCGGCGCCCCGGCCAGATAGGGTTTGAGCCAGGTCGCGCGCGCATTGAGCAGCAGCAGAGCCAAGCCGCCGCCGGCGAGCGCGGTGACCATCAGGAAGGCGGCGCAGGCCGGCCAACCCAGCCAGAGCGCCACGCCGGCGAACAGCTTGGCGTCGCCGCCGCCTATCCAGCCGGCCGCGAACATTCCGACGGCGACGACCAGCGCGCCCGCACCGATGGCGAGGCAAAAGCCGATCTCGCCAAGCGGCCGGCCCAGCATGATCGCCACCGGAAGATAACAGGCCGCCAGCAGCAGGGTCAGCCGGTTGGGAATGGTGAAGCTGGCGATATCCGTCAGCGCCGCGATGATCACCAGCGCAGGAAACAGGGTCAGGGCGGCGGCTTGCAGCAGG
>CALAEG010000472.1 GCA_937890965.1 uncultured Caulobacteraceae bacterium
TTAGAGCGGGTTGCGGGCGAAAAACCGCTTCGCACTTTTCCTCAACCCGCTCTAGGCTTCAGCGGTCGCTGCGCGCTGGGCCATCATCTCCTCGATCTGCTCGGCGCCGAACCCCATCAGTTGCAGCAGCGGCGACACCGTCTCGGGGTCCCAAGCGTGCCGGTCGCCGGTGGTGATGCCGCCATCGACCACCAGGTGGGTCCCCGTCACGAAAGCCGACGCCTCCGAGGCCAGGTACAGGCAAGCCCGCGCGATGTCTTCCGGCAGGCCGGCCTTGGCGATCGGCTGGAATTTCGACGCCGTCTCGGCCACGCGCGCCGCCATCTGGTCGGCGACCTGGCGCGGCAGGCCGATGGAAGCGCCGAAGATGGAGGTGGCGATCAGGCCGGGGCAGATGGCGTTGACGCGGATCTTGTCGCGGGCGAGTTGGGCGGCGGCCACCCGGGTCAGGTGGATCACCGCGCCCTTGGCCGTCGAATAGGCCACCGGGCCCCAGCCGGCCTCCAGCCCCGCGATCGAGGCGGTGTTGACGATGGAGCCGCCGCCACGCGCCCGCATCAGCGGGATGGCGTGCTTCATGCCCAGCATGACCGAGCGGAGCAGGAGGTTCATCGTCCCGTCCCAGGCCTCGACGGTCATCTCGGGGATGCCGGCGCCCGCGCCGCCGGAGCCGGCGTTGTTGAACAGGATGTCGAGCCCGCCGAAGGCCTCCTTGGCCGCCGCCGTCGCCTTGGCGATGTCGGCCTCTTGCGTCACGTCGCAATGGACGTAGCGCACCCGGTCGGGGAAGCGCTGTTCAAGCACCGCGCCCTTGTCGTCCTGCAGATCGGCGACCACCACGCAGGCGCCCTCGGCGACAAAAAGCTCGACCGTTCCCAGGCCGATCCCCGAACAGCCGCCGGTGATCAGCGCGACCTTGTCCCGCAGTTGGTCCGCCATGCTCTAGTCCATGGTCACCACCACCTTGCCCATGGCCTTGCGGCTGGCGAGGTGGGAAATGGCTTCGCCGGCGCGGGCCAGCGGGAAGCGTTCGGAGACGAAGGGCTTGATCTTGCCCTTGGCGTAGAGGTCGAACAGCTCCCTGACATTGCGCTGGTGGCCGGCGGGATCCTTGGTGACCGCCGTGCCCCAGAAGACGCCGACGATATCGCAGCCCTTGAGCAGCGGCAGGTTGAGCGGGATGCGCGGAATGCCCGCCGGGAAGCCGACCACCAGGAAGCGACCCTCCCAGGCCATGGAGCGCAGCGCGGCCTCGGCATAGTCGCCGCCCACCCCGTCATAGACCAGGTCGGCGCCGGCGGGGCCGAGCGCATCCTTGAACAGGTTGGCCAAAGCGCGCTGGCCCTCCTTGTCGAAGGGCCCTTGCGGATAGACCACGCCTTCGTCGGCGCCGTGTTCCTTGGCCAGCGCCACCTTCTCGTCGGACGAGGCCGCGGCGATGACGCGCGCGCCCATGGCCTTGCCCAGCTCGACGGCGGCCAGGCCGACGCCGCCGGCCGCGCCCAGCACCAGCAGCGTCTCGCCGGGCTTCATATGCCCCCGGTCCTTCAACGCATGATAGGAGGTGCCATAGGTCATGATGAAGGCGGCCGCCTCGTCGAAGGGCATGGTGTCCGGCATGGGCACCAGGCGCGAGGCCTCCAGCGCCAGCTCCTGCGCCATGCCGCCCCAGCCGGTGTTGCCCAGCACGCGGTCGCCGACCTTCACATTGGTCACCGCGTCGCCGATGGACTTGACCACGCCGGACACCTCGCCGCCGGGGGCGAAGGGGCGGGCGGGCTTGAACTGGTACTGATCCTCGATGATCAGCACGTCGGGATAGTTGACGCCGCAGGCCTTGACCTGGATCACCGCCTGGTTGGCCCGTGGCGTCGGGCTGGGCATGTCTTCGAGCACCAGCGTCTCGGGTCCGCCAACGGCCTTGCTCAACAGCGCCTTCATCGGCGTCGCTCCCTTTTCAAAACGCTTGTTCGAAAAGACGCTAGCGCATGGCAGGCGCTGGGCAAAGCGTTCACGCTCCGCCCTATGGAAGACGCAGATGATTTAGGCGCGCTTGCCGCCGAGCGGGGTGGGAAACCCGAAGGCGCGCTGGGCGAGGCCGAAGACCCCCTTGAATTTGAGGGCGCCGCGATAGGCGAGCAGCACGTAGCAGACTTCGCCCGGCTCGGCCTTCGGGGTGTGGACGAAGCCGGGGCGCGCCACCGAGACGTCGCCTGGAAGGTACGAGGCATGGCCGTCATGATAGGCCCCGGTCAGCACCAGGGTCAGTTCCTCGTCCTCATGATCGTGATCGGCGACGCCATGGCCCGGCTCGATGCGCAGCAGCTCGGCCTGCTCGCCCTGGTCGGTGAACAGGGAAAGCCGCTGGATGCCGAGGCCGGCGAAGGTCCAGCGATGATGCTCGGCCATGGCCTGCAACGCCGCCTCGCGCACCGGCGACGGCAGGGCCGCGACCTCGGCGGTGAGCCCGTCGCGGGCGCCGGCAAGGGCTTGAGCCCGCTGGTCGAGCGCATCGGCCGCCTCGATGCGGCCAAACACGCGGGCCAGCGCATCGGCGTCCAGGGCCGCGGGGTCTTCCTCGGCGAGGAAGACGGCGGCGGCCAGATCGTCCTCGCGCTCGACGAAACGGGCGTCGGCGCGCATGGCGAAGGTGGTCTGGGCCAGAAGCTCGACCGCACGGTTGCCGCGGCCGGCTTCGAAGACGGTGGTCAGGGTTTCGGCGTTCATGTGAGCGCCTCCGCGCCTTCGGCGGCATCGGCCAGGGTCAATTTGAGTTTGGCGAAGGCCAGGCGCAGGCGCGACTTGACCGTGCCCAGCGGCACCCCGGTGCTGGCGGCGATTTCGCTGTGCGACAGGTCTTCATAGAAGGCGCGGCGCACCAGGTCGCGCTGTTCGGGCGGCAGGTCGTCCATGGCGCGGCGCACCTGCGCCTCGCGCTCGGCGGCCTCGGCGGCGCCATCGGGACGAACCTCGGCGGGCGGCTCGAAGGCCGGGTCCTTGGCGTCAAGCGTCTCACGCCTGTCGCGGCGGAAGACGTCGATGCGGCGATTGCGGGCGATGCGGAAGATCCAGGTGGAGACGGAGGCTTGGGCGGAGTCGAAGCTCGCCGCCTTGCGCCAGACCGCGACCATCACCTCCTGGGTGACCTCCTCGGCCTGGGCGCCGTCGAGTCCGAGGCGGATCAGGTAGGCCTTCACCCTCGGCGCATAGTAGGCGAACACCCGGGTAAAGGCGGCGCGGTCCTGGCGCGCGGCGACGGCCTCGACCAAGGCGGCGAAGTCAGATGCGTCGGCGGGTGTCGCGCTGGTCATGCGGCCGGCGGCCTGGCTCGGAAAGGCGCGCGCCACACGCGCGCTCGTTCCGCCATCCTGCCACGCCGCCGGGGTCGGCGAAAAGGTCCGCAAAGGCCATCCGCCCACAGCGCCCGATTTGGGCGCGAACATGCGATCTGTTATGAGCACGGCCGTATTCATCAAAGGATCATACGACGTGGGCGTCCGATTGGATCTCTCACGCGCCGACGGGACCCAAATCCCGGTCCGCGCGAACCTGTCCGGCCTGACCCGCGCGAGCCTCGCCGAGGCGCTGGTGCGCGCCGATATCGCGACGCCCGAGAAGGCGCGCATGCGCGCCGGCCAGATCTGGCGCTGGATCCACAACAACGGCGCGACCGACTTCGACGCCATGACCAATATCGACAAGGCGACCCGCGCCCGCCTGGCCGAGACCTTCGATCTGGCCCGCCCCGAGATCGCCGCGCGCCAGGTCAGCGCCGACGGCACGCGCAAATGGCTGATCCGCTTCGCCCCAGGCGTCGAGGCCGAGTGCGTCTATATCCCCGATGTCGGCCGCGCCGGCGCGCTGTGCGTCTCCAGCCAGGTGGGCTGCACGCTGAACTGCCGCTTCTGCCATACGGGCACCCAGGCCCTGGTGCGCAACCTGACCGCGGCCGAGATCGTCGCCCAGGTGCAGATCGCCCGCGACGACCTGGGCGAATGGCCGTCCGACCGCGCCGACCGGCGGCTATCCAACATCGTCTTCATGGGCATGGGCGAGCCGCTGTACAATCTGGACCAGGTCGCCGCGGCCATCGACATCGTCTCCGACAACGAGGGCCTTGGCATTTCGCGGCGGCGCATCACCGTCTCCACCGCCGGCGTGGTTCCCGAACTGAAGGCGCTGGGGACCCGCACCCAGGCCATGCTGGCCATCTCGCTGCACGCCACCAACGACGCCCTGCGCAATGAGCTGGTGCCGCTGAACAAGCACTATCCGCTGGCCGAGCTGATGGCCGGCATCCGCGCCTATCCGGGCCTGTCCAACGCCCGCCGCGTCACCTTCGAATATGTGATGCTGAAAGGTGTCAACGACACCCCGGCCGAGGCCCTGGCCCTGGTGCGGCTGCTGGCCGGCATCCCGGCCAAGATCAATCTTATCCCGTTCAATCCCTGGCCCGGGACGGCCTATGAATGCTCCGACTGGGCGACCATCGAGGCCTTCGCCGCCATATTGAACCGGGCCGGCTACGCCTCGCCGATCAGGACGCCGCGCGGCCGCGACATCCTGGCGGCCTGCGGCCAGCTGCGCACCGAGAGCCTGAAGGTCCGCGCCAGCGACCGGCGCAAGGCGGCGGCGGCCGATGTCGCCTGAGGTCCAGGCCTTCGCCTCGGGCTTTCCCGTCATGCTGCTGCACGCGGGGATCAGCCTTTTGCTGCTGGTGGTCGCCTCGGGCGCCTATGCCTTGCTCTCGCCGCATCGCGAGGTTCAGCGCATTCGCGAGGACAATCCCGCCGCCGCCGTTTCACTGGCGAGCATCATCCTGGGCCTGGCCCTGCCGCTGGGCGCCACCTTGGCCGCCGCCGCATCGCCCATGGACATCGCGCTCTGGGGCGTCGCCATATCAGCGCTCGCCCTGCTGCTCTTCAGCCTGATCGATTTTGCCCTGGTCGGCCTTCCGGAGCGCATGCGCGAGGGCGATGTCCCCGCCGCCGTGGTGCTGGCGGCGGCCAAGCTCGGCGTCAGCATCATCCTGGCCGCGGCGCTCGCGGTCTAGTCGTGCCCCGCCTGCCCGTCTGGCTGATCTATCTGACCATCGTCGCGGCCATGCTGGTGGTGGCGTTGGGCCGCCGCGAGCACGCCAACGCGCCCCAGCCGCCGCCGCCCGTGCCGGGCGCCGATCAGGCGCCGATCTCGCCATCCTCGCCCTTCGCCAACGCCACGCTGGTTCGCCTTTCGACGGCGAAGGTCGCCAAGGGCACGGCTTTTTCCATGAACGATCGCGGCGTCTGGCTGACCGCGCGAGGCGTCATCGCCGGCTGCGCCAGGCCGATGATCGCGGTGGCGGAGGGCTGGGGCGCGCCCGCGAAGCTGCGGGCCATCGATGGCGACACCGCCGTCCTGACCACCGACGGCGGCGCGCCGGCCCTGCCCATGGCCATGGCGGCGCTTGCGCGATCCGGCGACAGCGGCTTCCTGCCCGGTTTTTCCGGCGGCGGACCTGGCGAGGTCGCGGCGCTCTTCCTCGGCCGCGGCATCGGCCGCGACCGGCTCGCCTGGGCCGAGATCGGACACACGGACGGGCTGAAAGGTCCCCTGTCCGGCCTGGCCGGCGCGCCAGTGCTGAACGCGGCCGGCGAGATCACCGGCATGCTGGTCGCCGATGCGCCCAGACGCGGGCGATTGCGCACCACGACGCCCGAGGCGTTGATCCGCGCCCTGACAGCGGCAAAACTCAACCCATCGGCGGCGCAAGCTGGCCAGCCGATCACACTCGACAACTATGGCCGCGCCGCCGACAGCCTGCGCCGCGCCCTCAGCGTCGCCGAGGTGGTCTGCCTGGCGCGCTAGAAACCGCGATCAATCGGCCAGCTTGACCAGCATCTTGCCGTTGTTGGCGCCCTGCATCAGTCCGACCATGGCGGCCGGCGCATTGCCGATGCCGTCATAGATGGTCTCCTGATACTTGACCCGGCCGTCCTTCAGCCAGCCGGCCATGTCCGACTTGAACTGGTCGTAGAGGTGCATGAAGTCGGGCGCCACGAAGCCGCGCAGATTGATGCGGCCGTAGATGATGTTGGACAGGTTGCGCACCGCCGTCCGCGAGCCGGCCTCGTTATAGCCGGAGATCATGCCGCAGACCGCGACCCGGCCGAGGCTGTTCATGCTGGCCAGGGCGGCGTCCAGGTGATCGCCGCCGACATTGTCGAAATAGACGTCGATGCCCTTGGGCGTCGCCGCCTTCAGGGTCTGGCGGATCGGGGCGGTCTTGTAGTTTATGCCCTTGTCCAGCCCAGCCTCTTCTTCCAGCCAGCGCACCTTTTCGTCCGAGCCGGTGGATCCGACCACGTAGCAGCCGTGGATCTTGGCGATCTGCGCCGCCATCGATCCCACCGCGCCGGCGGCGGTGGAGACGTAGACCTGCTCGCCGTCCTTCAACTGGCCGATGTGCAGGAGGCCGCCGTAAGCGGTGAAACCGGTCCCGCCCAGCGGGCCCATATGGACGGTGAGCGGCAGGCCGGGCTCGGGATGCAGCACCTGTAGCCCCCGCCCCTCCGAGGTGAAGACCTCGCGGAAGCCGAAGCGGTTGGTGACCAGGTCGCCCTCCCTGAAGGCCGGATTGCGCGACTTCTCCACCCGGCCGAGCGCGCCGCCGCCCATGGCCTCGTTCAACTCCTGGCCGACGCTCATGCGCGGGCGCATGGCCGGATCGACCGACATGTAGAGATTGCGCACCAGGACCTCGCCTTCGCCGGGATCGGCGACCTGGGTTTCGACCATGGCGAAGTCGTCGAGGGTCGGCAGGCCCTCCGGGCGTTTGACGAGATGGATTTCGCGGCTGGTCGTGGACATGGGCCTCTCCTGGGTTGGGCGTCCTAGCCGGACAGCCGCATTTGCAGAAAACCCTAGGCCATCGGCGCCCGATCGACCAAGCCGGAATGGCGCCCAATGCGCGCGACCTTGCCTGGTGCGGCGTCGGTGCTATGGGGCGGCGCATGTCCACGCCCTTCATCAGCCTGACCGCCACCCACAATCCGCACCGCTGGTACCTGCCGCTCGAGGACAGCCTGTGCGTCGGGCCGCCGCAGCGCAGCTTCATGTTCGGCGGGGTCGGCCTGGCCGCGGCCATCCAGGCGATGGAGCGGACCTGCGAACGCCCGGTGATCTGGGCCACCGCGCAATATCTGTCCTTCGCCCGGCCGCCCTCGGTGGTCGATCTCGACGTCTGGGTCCCCGCCCACGGCCACAATACCAGCCAGGCCCGGGTGATCGGGCATGTCGGCGACAAGGAGATCTTCACCGTCAACGCCGCCTTGGGCAGGCGGCCCAGCGACATCTCCCACCAGTGGGTGCAGGCGCCCGAGGTTCCGGCGCCGGAGGACTGTCCGCCCGCCGAGCACTGGCGCGGCGACGACGGCGGCCTGCATAGCCGCATCGAACTGCGCAACATCCACGGCCGCTATGGCGACCAGCGCAAGGGCGGCGAAGTCAGCCCCGACGGGCGGCTGATTCTGTGGATGCGGCCGCGCGGCGACCACCCCATCGATGCCAGCATGCTGGCCATCTTCGCCGACCACGTACCCTCCGGCATCGGGGCGGCGCTCGGCAAGGACGCTGGCGGCAACAGCCTGGACAACACCATTCGCATCGTGCGGCTCGCGCCCACCGACTGGGTGCTGTGCGACATCAGCATCCACGCGGTGCACGGCGGCTTCGGCCATGGGGCCATGCGGCTGTTCACGCGCGACGGCCTTTTGCTGGCCACCGCCAGCCAGTCGGCTATCGTGCGCATGCATGACGAGAGCCGCCGCGAAGGAGGCTAGACGCCGATGAGCCGGGAGCCCTGGTTTCGCGCCCGCACCGGCCCCTTCAGCTGGGGCTGGACGCCGGTCACCTGGCAGGGCTGGCTGGTCACCCTGGTTGGCGTGCTGGCGGTCGTCGGCATCAACCTGGCGGTGCTCGCCTATGTGGGGTTGAACCGCTGAACCTCAGAGCGGGTTGAGGAAAAGTGCGAAGCGGTTTTTCGCCCGCAACCCGCTCTAACTCTAAGGACTCGATCACGTTTATGATTTTGGATCGTTTCAATCCAAAATCATCGTGATCTAGGCGCCCGCCGCCGCGCGGTTCTTGACCAGATCATCCACCACGGCCGGATCGGCCAGGGTGGTGGTGTCGCCGAGATTGCCGATGTCACCCTCGGCCACCTTGCGCAGGATCCGCCGCATGATCTTGCCCGAGCGGGTCTTGGGCAGGCCGGGCGCCCATTGGATGACGTCAGGGGCCGCGAAAGGCCCGATCTCGCGCCGCACCCACCTGATCAGTTCGACCCGCAGCTCGTCGCTGGACGCCTGGTTGGCCTTGAGCGTGACATAGGCGTAGATGCCCTGGCCCTTGATCTCGTGCGGGAAACCGACCACCGCGGCCTCGGCGACGGCGTGGTGGGCGACAAGGGCCGACTCGATCTCGGCGGTGCCTAGCCGGTGTCCAGAGACGTTAATCACGTCGTCCACGCGCCCGGTGATCCAGTAATAGCCGTCCTCGTCGCGGCGACAGCCGTCGCCGGTGAAATACTTGCCGGGATAGGTGGTGAAATAGGTGGTGATGAAGCGCTCGTGGTCGCCATAGACGGTGCGCATCTGGCCGGGCCAGGAATCGGTGAGGCATAGATTGCCTTGGGTGGCGCCCTCAAGCACCTGGCCGTCGGCGTCGACGATCTGCAACTTCACCCCCGGCAGCGGCTTGGTCGCCGAGCCCGGCTTCAGCGCTGTGGCGCCGGGCAGAGGCGCGATCAGGCTGGCGCCGGTCTCGGTCTGCCACCAGGTGTCGACGATCGGACAGCGGCCCTCGCCGACCACGCGATGGTACCAGAGCCAGGCTTCCGGATTGATCGGCTCGCCGACCGTGCCAAGCAGGCGCAGCGACTTGCGGCTGGTCTTCTGCACCGGCGCGTCGCCGTCGCGCATCAGGGCCCGCAGCGCCGTGGGCGCGGTGTAGAAGATTTCGACCTTGTGCTTGTCGATCACCTCCCAGAACCGCGACACGCTCGGATAGTTGGGCACGCCCTCGAAGATCAGCGAGGTCGCGCCGTTGGCGAGAGGGCCGTAGACGATGTAGCTGTGGCCGGTCACCCAGCCCACATCGGCGGTGCACCAGAAGACCTCGCCCGGCCGGTAGTCGAAGATCAGCTCATGGGTCCATGAGGCCCAGGTCAGATAGCCGCCGGTGGTGTGCAGCACGCCCTTTGGCTTTCCTGTCGAGCCGGAGGTGTAGAGGATGAATAGCGGGTCCTCGGCGCCCATGGGCTCGGGCGGGCAGTCGGCGGGAACCTCGACGCGGGCCTTGTCATAGGCCACGTCGCGGCCGGGCTTCATGAACACCTTGGCGCCGGTGCGGCGCACCACGATCACCGTGGCGACATCCGGGCACTGGGTGAGCGCCACGTCGACATTCTGCTTCAGCGGCACGATCTTGCCGCCGCGCAGGCCCTCGTCGGCGGTGATGATCAGGTGGGAGTCGCAGTCCTGCACCCGGCCGGCGATGGAATCAGGCGAGAAGCCGCCGAAGATCACCGAATGGATGGCGCCGATGCGCGCGCAGGCCAGCATGGCGTAGGCGGCCTCCGGGATCATCGGCATATAGATGGTGATCCGGTCACCCTTCTTGGCCCCGTAGGCTTTCAAGACATTGGCCATGCGGCAGGTCTCGGCATGGGCCTCGGCATAGGTGATGGAGCGGCTGTCCTTCGGGTCGTCGCCCTCCCAGATGAAGGCGATGTCCTTGGCGCGATGCGGCAGGTGCCGGTCAAGGCAGTTGGCCGAAACGTTCAGCACCCCGTCGGCGAACCAACGGATGTGGAAATCGTCGCGCGCGAAGGAGACGTCCTTGACCACCGAAAACGGCTTGATCCAGTCCAGCCGCCTGGCGACGTCGCGCCAGAAGCCATCCGGATCGGCCTCGACCTGTCTCCAGGCGGCGTCGTAAGCGGCGGCGTCCATACGGGCGCGCTTGGCCCAGGCCTCGGGCACCGGGAAAACCTCGCCTTCGCTCATGGCTCGCCTCCGTATCGTTGTTCCTCGACGACTAAGCGGACCAAGGGGCCAAGCGCAACCGCCAAGGCCCTCAAGGGTGTTCCCAGCCGTGGCGGCGCAGGCTAACCCTCACGGCGATGACTGAGCCGCTCGCCGTCGCTTACCGGGCCCGCCTGGCCCAGGGTGAGCTGAAACCCGACCCGGCGCAGGATGTGGCGGTGCACGCGCTTTCGCGTCTGGAAGGCGAGCTGAACGGGTTGGGCGAACCGGGCTTCGTCACCTCGCTGTTCCGCAAAACCCCCGCCCCGAAGGGCGTCTATCTCTGGGGTCCGGTCGGCCGCGGCAAGTCGATGCTGATGGACGTGTTCTTCGCGGCGGCCCCGATCGAGAAGAAGCGGCGCGTGCATTTCCAGGCCTTCATGGCCGAGACCCACGCCCTGATCGGCCAATGGCGGGAGGGTGACGCGGCCACGCGCCGCGCCGTCTTCGGGCAAAATCGCGGCGACGATCCCATCGCGCCCACCGCGGCGCTGATCGCGTCACGGGCGCGGCTGCTTTGTTTCGACGAGCTGCAGGTCAACGACATCGCCGACGCCATGATCCTGGGCCGGCTGTTCGAATCCCTGTTCGAGCGCGGCGTCGTCCTGGTCGCCACATCCAACCGGCCGCCGGACGACCTCTACAAGGAAGGCATCAACCGCCAGCTCTTCCTGCCCTTCATCGCCATGCTGAAAGACAAGATGGAGCTGATCCAGGTTGGCGGCCCGCTGGACTATCGGCTCGATCGCCTGCGCAGCGCCGGCGTCTATTTCTCGCCGATCGATGCGGACAACGAAGCCAGGTTCGACGCGCTCTGGAACGGTCTGCTGGATGGGGCCGAGGAGACCGGCGCGACGCTGGAGGTGTTAGGGCGGCGCTTACGGCTGCCGCACGCCAGCGGCGGCCTGTTGCGCGCCTCCTTCGCCAGCCTCTGCGCCACCATGCTCGGGCCTCAGGACTATCTGGCCATCGCGGCGCGATTCCACACTGTGCTGCTCGAAGCGGTCCCCGCGCTCTCGCCCGAGAAACGCGACCAGGCGCGCCGGTTCATCAACCTGATCGACGCCCTCTACGAGGCCCATGCGCGGGTCGTGGTCCTGGCCGCCGCCGAGCCGGAGGGCCTCTACCCGGCCGGCGACGCCGCCTTCGACTTCCAGCGCACTGCCTCAAGGCTGGAAGAGATACGCTCGGCAGACTGGCTGGAGTAGGCGCGAGACTAGGCCGCCACCAGGGCCAGGACCGCGGCGCCGTAGCGGTCGAGCTTGGCCTGGCCGACGCCACCGACACTGGTCAACGCCGCGGGCGTGGCCGGGCGGACCCGGGCGATCTCGGCCAGGGTGCGGTCGTGGAAGATGACGTAGGGCGGCACGCCCTGGCGCGCGGCCTCCTCGCGCCGCCAGGCCCGCAACACATCGAACAGCGACATGTCCGTCTCCGGCACGCCCAGGGGCTCGCCGCCGCGGCGACGGCGTGGCCGCCCCGAGCGGGTGGTCGGGTCGTGGGCTTCTGGCGCGCGCCGGAGCTGGACGCCGCGCTCGCCACGATAGACGGCGCGCACCGCCTCGGCGTCGCCTAAGCCCAGCAGCGGGCGGCCGTCATTGGGGTCCTCGCGCACCAGGCCCTCGAACAACAGCTGGTCGATCAGGTCGCGCCAGCCGGCGGGGCTGAACTCCTTGCCGACGCCGAAGGTGGAAAGCCCGGCCTCGAATTCGCTGGGCTCCTTGGTCTTGCCAAGCAGATGGTCGACCACCCGGCCGCGCCCGTAGCGGCCGCCCAGCCGGTGCACGGCGGCCAGCGCCTTGCGCGCCGCCTCGCTGACATCGACCGCGACGGGGGGCGCCAGGCAGAGATCACACTGGCCACAGGGCTCGACATCGGTCTCGCCGAAATAGCGCCGCACGGCCGCGGCGCGGCAACCCATGCCCTCCAGCATGGCGTGGAGCTGCCGCGCCTTGCGGGTCTGCACCTGGCGCACTTCGTCGGCGACCTCGCGGCCGCCGATGCGCCGCAACGCCCAGTTCAGGTCGGCCGGGCCATAGAGGGTGATCCCCTCGGCCGGGGCGCCGTCGCGCCCGGCGCGGCCGATCTCCTGCCAATAGGCCTCGATCGAGGCCGGCGGATCGGCATGAATGACGAAGCGGACGTCGGCCTTGTCGATGCCCATGCCGAAGGCGATGGTCGCCACCATCACCGCATCGTCGGCGGCGAGAAACTCCATCAGCCGGGTCTTGCGCACCCCGGCGTCCAGTCCGGCGTGATAGGCGAGCGCATGGGCGCCGGCGTCGCGCAGGCTGGCGGCCAGCGCATCGGCCCCGTCGCGGCTGCCGGTATAGACCACCCCGGCGCGGCCCGGCCTCTGGGTCACCAGCTCGATGACGCGCTTGTCGGATTTGCCGACCTTGCGTTCGGCGGCCAGGATCAGTTCGGGCCGGGCGAAACTGTCGACGAATTCGCGTGCATCGGTCAGGCGAAGCTCGGCCCGGATGTCCTCCCGGGTCCGCGCATCGGCCGTGGCGGTCACCGCCAGCCGGGGGGTGCGCGGAAAGAGCGAGGCCAGCTGGCCCAGCATGCGGTATTCCGGCCGGAAATCGTGGCCCCACTGGCTGACGCAGTGGGCCTCGTCGATGGCCACCAGGGCCAGATCCAGCTGGCTCAGCCGCTGCAGCATGGCCGGCTGCATCAGGCCTTCCGGCGAGAGATAGAGGATGTCGAGTTCGCCAGCCTCGATCCTGGCCCAGGTCTCGCGCCGCTCGGACGGCTCTATGGCCGAATCGAGCCTGGCCGCCGCGACGCCAGACTGGGTCAGCGCCGCCACCTGGTCGGCCATCAGGGCGATCAGCGGCGAGACCACCAGGCCCAGACCCGGCCGGATCAGAGCGGGGATCTGGTAGCAGAGGCTTTTGCCGCCGCCGGTGGGCAGAACCGCCATGGCGTTGCGGCCGGCGAGGATTTCGCCGATCACCTCGCCCTGCAGGCCGCGAAAATCGGCATGGCCAAAGGTCCGGCGCAGCCGGTCGCGGGCTTCATCGAGCAGGGGATTGGTCTCCACCGGCGGTATATGGCCGAGCCGCTCGCCGGCCACAACGACGCCGGCGCTCATTGGGGCAAGCGCCAGCCCTTGTCGTTCATGCAGGTCTCATAGGCCGCCCGTCGTTGGATGGCGCCGCGATCGGCCAGGGGATTGTCCCTGGCCACCGCCTCGGCCATGGCGCTGGTGACGCCGTAGCGCGGGTCGGAGTAGTTGGACGGGTCGTTGACGTCCAGGCTGGCCGCCTCGCTGCGGCAGGAGGCCTGATCCGCCGCCAGATGGCTCACGTCGCCGCCGCTCCAGACCTCGGCCGCGGGCCCGGCGGCGCAGGCGCTGAGCCAGACGGCGGCGGCGAGGACCATCCCGGCCTTGGCGTTGATCATCGACGGCGACTTTCCGTTTTGCGCGCCGGACCCTAGTGTGGCGATCCAGCAATTCGCCAGCATTTTGTGGAGAGCTCGGAGCGAATTGCTGGATCATAAGCCACACTAGCAACATTTGGTTTTCTAGCGTGCTTGTTGGATTTGAAATTCGCCCAGAGCCTGACCCATGAGCTGGCGAACTCCAAATCCAGCACGCTAGCGCGGCGCGCGGCCCCTGCAATCCCCTCGCGCGATTCAATCGCTTTCGCTAAGAAACCGAGGCGGCGGCGGGGGTCGAGACGCCGCGCGGAGACGAAACGGGCATGGCGAACGGGCAGGGTCGGGGGCCAGGCCGGGGCGATCGCTCCGGCGGCGGACCGTCCGCGCCCGCAAGGCGCGGTCGCTCGCTGCTCGGCGCCCTGGTCTATTGGACGCTGGTGGTCGGCGTCTGGGCGCTGATCGGCATCGTCGCCTTCTTCGCCGTCTTCGCCATCGACCTGCCGGACACCTCGAAGATTTTCGACGTCACGCGCCAGCCGTCGATCTCCTATCTCGACCGGTCGGGCTCGCAGGTCGCGGTGCGCGGCAGCCAGTTCTCGCCGCCGGTCGATCTGGACCAGCTGCCGCCCTATGTGCCGGCGGCCTTCGTCTCGATCGAGGACCAGCGCTTCTATCACCACTTCGGTTTCGACGTGATCGGCATGGCCCGCGCCGTCTTCGCCGACGCCCGCGCCGGCCACACGGTGCAGGGCGCCTCGACCATCACCCAGCAGCTGGCCCGCAACCTCTTCCTGACCCCGGACCAGACCGTTCGGCGCAAGGCCCAGGAGCTGGTGCTGGCGGTCTGGCTGGAGACCAAGTTCTCCAAGAAACAGATCCTGTCGCTCTATCTGAACCGGGTCTATTTCGGCGAAGGCGCCTACGGCATCGAGGCCGCCTCGCAACGCTATTTCAACAAACCGGCCAAGGAGCTGACCGTCGGCGAAGCCGCCCTGCTGGCGGGGCTGATGAAGGGCCCGTCGCGCTATAGCCCGGTCTCGGCGACCGACCGGGCCGAGCGGCGCGCCACCATCGTCCTGGACAAGTTGGTGGAGACCAAGGCGATCACGCCGGCCCAACGCGACCAGGCCTTTCAGCAGCCGGTGCGTGTCTCGGTCAACATGCCGAACCAGAACGCCCAGTACTTCGTCGATTTCATCGACCAGCAGGTGCGCGACCTGGTCGGCCAGCCCCAGGAAGACCTGGTGGTGGAGACCACGCTGGACCTACCCACCCAGTCCAATGCCGAGACCGCGGTGCACACCGTGCTCGACGGCTCCGGAAAGGCGCGCGGCGTGCAGCAGGCCGCCCTGGTCGCCCTCGACGGCCAGGGGCGCATCCGCGCCTATGTCGGCGGCGCCGACTATGGGGCCAGCCAGTACGACCGCGCCAGCCTGGCCCAGCGCCAGGCGGGCTCGTCGTTCAAGCCCTTCGTCTATCTGACCGCCATGGAGGCCGGCCACACGCCGCAGGAGATGACGGTCGACGAGCCGGTGACCATCGGCAATTGGACGCCGCACAATTTCGAGCCGCGCTTTCTGGGTCCGATCACGCTGGAGACGGCCTTGGCCCAGTCGATCAACACCGTCGCCGCCCGGTTGGCCAACCAGGTCGGCACGGCCAATGTGGCCAGGACCGCGCACCGTCTGGGCATCACATCATCCATTCAGACCGCGCCGTCGATGGCGCTGGGCGCCGTTGAAGTGACGCCGATCGAGATGGCCCAGGCCTATTCGGCCTTTTCCAATGGCGGCTATCTGACCCGGGCCTATGGGATCGAGCGCATCCGCACCGCCTCGGGCAAGGTGCTCTACGACCACAATTTGAGCCCCGGCCCGCGGGTCACGGTGATCGGCCAGCCGGCGCTATCGGAAATGACCGAGATGATGCGCCAGGTGCTGGTCTCCGGCACCGGAACCCGCGCAGCCGTCTCCGGCTTCGACCTGGCCGGCAAGACCGGCACCACGAGCGACTTTCGCGACGCCTGGTTCATCGGCTTCACCGGCGGCTTCACCGCCGCGGTCTGGACCGGGCGCGACGACAACACGCCCATGCACGGCGTCACCGGCGGAACAGCCCCCGCCGAGATCTGGCACGCCTTCATGGCCGCGAGCCTGCCCAGGTTGAACGTGCAGCCGATACCCGGCGGCACGGTCCCCGCCGCGCCGGCGCGCGATACGATCGGCGACCTCATATCCGGCGCGGTCGGCGACGAGAGCGGCGCGCCGCCGCCCAGCAGTCCGCCACCGGCAGCCGCGCCGCCCGCCGCGCCGCCGCCAGGCTAGGCTCGGCCCACCGCGTGCAAACGCGCACCATGCGTGCGCAGCCAGGCGCGATGAGGCCGCTCATCGCCGATCAGGCCATGCACGACCGCCCAGAAGCGCGGCGAATGATTGGCTTCGATCAGATGGGCGCATTCGTGGGCGCAGACATAGTCGAGCACCGTCGGCGGCGAGAGCAGCAGCCGCCAGGAATAGCGGATGCGGCCGACCTCGACGCCCGCGCCGAAGCCGCGCGACCGCGGCGGGCTGCAGGAGCCCCAGCGCCCGCGCGCATCGTTGACCGCGATTACCGGCATGGGCTTGGCCAGCGCGGCGGCGTGAATCTCCGTGCGCTCGACCAGCCGGCGGCGCGCCTCGGCCTTGAGTGCGCGCAGCACGGCGCGTGAAAAGGCCTCGCCCTCGCCGTAGGCCGAGAGGCTGAGCGGGCCGCCGTCGGTGGCCGGCCGCCACTGGGATCGCCCGGGCGCGGAAACCAGCCGGCAGGGCTGGCCAAGAACCTCGATCAGGCTCCCCGGCGCAAATGGCGCGGCCTTCGGCAGTTCGGCCAGGCGGGCGCTGATCCAGCTGTGGCGAGAGGCGGCGAAGGCCGCCGCCTCGGCCAGCCGGCGCGGACTGGGGGCGGTGGCGACGATCTCGCCG
>CALAEG010000473.1 GCA_937890965.1 uncultured Caulobacteraceae bacterium
CCGAGCACCTGGCCGATGGCGATTTCCTGGTCGGGGACAGCGTCAGTCTCGCCGATGTCGCGCTGGTCGCCTATACCCGCTGGGCCGGCGAGGGCGGTTTCGACCTGGGCGTCTTTCCCAACCTGCGCGGCTGGATCGGCCGGGTCGAGACCGCGCTCAACATCACCTGACCGAGTTCGCCATGATCCCCCACCGCCGCCTCGTCCGTCTCGCCGCCGCGGCCTGCGCGCTGCTGTCGCTGGCCCAGGCGCCCAGGGCGCTGGCCTGGGGCGCGACCGGCCACCGGCTGATCGGCCAGGCGGCCGCCGCCGCCCTGCCGCCGGACCTGCCGGCCTTCCTGCACACGCCCCAGGCCATCGAGGACCTTGGCGAACTGGCGCGCGAACCCGATCGCTGGCGCGCCGCCGGCAAGACCCACGACACCACCCGCGACCCGGGCCACTTCGTCGACATCGATGACAACGGCAAGGTGCTCGGCGGCCCGTCGCTGAACGACTTGCCGCTGACCCGCGCGGACTATGAGGCGGCGCTGAGAGCGGTCGGTTCGGACAGCTACCATGCCGGCTATCTGCCCTATTCGATCATCGACGGCTGGCAGCAGCTGACCAAGGACTTCGCCTATTGGCGCGTGCTGACGGCGGCCATTCCGCGCGAGCGCGATCCGGTGCGCAAGGCCTGGCTGAAACACGATCTGGTCCGTCGCGAGCAGTTGATCCTGTCGGACCTCGGCGACTGGGCGCACTATGTCGGCGACGGCAGCCAGCCCATGCACGCCTCGGTCCACTACAACGGCTGGGGCGCCTATCCGAACCCCCACGGCTACACCCAGGACAAGGTGCATGGCCCCTTCGAGGGGATCTTCGTGCGCCAGTTCGTCAGCCTGGCCGCCGTGCAAAAGGCGATGCCGGCGCCAAGGGCCTGCGCGGCGATCGAGGTCTGCGCCGCCGACTACCTGGCCCAGACCGCGGCTAGCGTTGTGCCCTTCTACGAGATGCAGAAGGCCGGCGGCATGGCCGGCGCCAACCCGTCCGGACGCGCCTTCGCCGTCGCTCGCGTCGCGGCCGGCGCCGCCGAGCTGCGCGACCTGACCGTCGCGGCTTGGCAGGCCAGCGCCAGAGGCTCGATCGGCTATCCGGCGATCACCGTCGAGGCGATCGTCAAGGACGGCCTCGACCCTTACGATGCGCTCTACGGCGAGGACTAGATGGCCAACGCTCTACGTTTCGGTGAGGCTCTACCGGGCCTGGACTATACCGACCGACCGGCGGCCTACGGCCTGCTCGAGCACGAGGGGCGGCTGGCGCTGGTCAATGTCAGCCTGCCCGATCGGGCGCCCTTTTTCGACCTTCCGGGCGGCGGCATCGACGAGGGCGAGAGCGAGGCCCAGGCCCTGGTGCGCGAATTCGGCGAGGAGACCGGTCTGGTGGTCGAGGCGGGCGAGCTGGTGACCCGCGCCGACCAGTACATGATCAGCGCCCACGACGAGCCTTTCCTGAGCCAGGGCGGCTTCTTCGAGGCCGAGCTCAGGCATGAGCGCCCGGAACTGAAGATCGAAGACAGCCACGCCCTGGTCTGGCTCGACCCGAACGAGGCGCTGCTGCGGCTGCGCCACGACAGCCACGCCTGGGCGGTGAGCGCCTGGCTGCGCAAGCAAATACCGCTGCGATAGGGCCTAGCGGCCTCTCAGGTCGGCCAGGGCCGGGCCGATCAGGCTCCAGGGCTCGATGAAATAGCGGCTGAACAACCGCGACGGCTCGGCCGCGAACCGGAACAGCCATTCGAGGCCCAGCCGGCCGCTCCAGCGCGGCGGCGTTGGCGTGACGCCCGCCTCATAGTCGAAGGCCGCGCCGACCGTGAAGATGACGCAAGGCGGCAGGGCGGCGCGATGGCGCGCCACCCAGCGTTCCTGGCGCGGCATGCCCATGCCGACGAAGAGCACGTCGGGCCGCCAATCGCGGATGGTTTCGACCACGGCCACAGCCTCGTTCGGATCGTCGAGCTCGAAATAGCCGTGCCGAACGCCGATCTCGACGCCCCGCCAGCGTTTCCGCAGCGCCTCGGCCGCCTGTTCGGCCACGCCGGGCGCGCCGCCCAGCTGGAAGACGCGCCAGCCGCCGGCCTGCGCCGCGCTCCAGAAGGCCTCGCGCCAGTCAAGATAGGTGGCGCGGTGCTCGAGCCCGACGGGATGGCCCAGCCATCGGCCCCAGGCGATCAGCGGCCGCGAGTCGATCTCGACCAGGTCGGCCATGCGATAGAAGTCGGCCATTTCGGGCTCGCGGCGCAGCCAGTAGAGGCTGTGCAGATTGTGGTTGGCGATGACGGCGCCGCGTCCGGTGCGGATGCGCGCTTCGGCGAAAGCGATCACCGCCGCGGGCGTGACCGCGTCCACCTCGCCGCCGAGCAAGCGGATGCGCGCGGGCTGGTCTTCGACGTCAGAATGCGCTGAGCGGGCGGCCATGTCGGCGTTAGACATGGCAGACCTGGCTTAAGCGACGACTAACCGAGCAACGTCGACGGTTGTAGACAGTTGCTCTTCGTTCGTGATTGCGGTCTTAGTCGAGTTCGGTCATTGCAAATACGCAAACTAGCCACAAAGGGCCATGGATAGTCCCGCCAAATTCGATGTCAGGCAGACCGACGGCACCGCAACCGCCTTGCTCAGTGGCGATTGGACGGCCGTCGATATGGGCGACGCCGGACAGCGGCTAAGCCAGTTGCTGCACGAATCGCCGCGCGCGGCGCTCGATCTGAGCGCCATCGGCCGCTGCGACACGGCCGGCGCCTTCGCGATCCTGCGCGCCGCCGAGGGCAAGGTCGAGACCAAGGAAATCGTCGCGCCCCGGCGCACGGCGCGGCTTCTGGAACTGGTCCATCATGCTCTGCGCGCCGAGCCGGTGCCGCATCGCCCGACCCATTCCGTCCGCGAACTGCTCGATCGCCTTGGCCGCGGCCTGGTGCATGTGGCGGTCGAAGGCTTCGAGACCATGGCCTTCCTCGGCCATCTGCTGACGGTGGTCGTCCGCATCGCGGCTCATCCCCGGCGGATGCGCTGGGCGACCTGTTTCAACATCGCCGAGCGCGCCGGTCTGGACGCCATCCCGATCGTCGCCATCACCACCTTCTTCATCGGCGCCGTCGTTGGCTTCCTGGGATCGAACGAACTGGCGCAGTTCGGCGCCCAGGTCTTCGCCGTCGAGCTGATCGGCATTGCGGTGATGCGCGAGTTCAACATCATCATCACCGCCGTGCTGCTGGCCGGCCGCTCGGCCTCCAGCTTCGCCGCCGAAATCGGCGCGATGAAGATGAGCCAGGAAATCGACGCCATGCGCATCATGGGCATCGATCCGTTCGAGGCCCTGGTGCTGCCCAGGTTCATCGCGCTGCTCTTCACCATTCCGCTGCTGACCTTCGTGGCCACCCTGGCCGGCCTGACCGGCGGCCTGATCGTCAGCTGGACGGTGCTGGGGCTGAGCCCGAGCTTCTTCTTCAATCGCATCGTCGACAATGTCGGCGTCACCCAGTTCTGGCTCGGCATGGCCAAGGCGCCGGTCATGGCGCTGGTCATCGCGGGCATCGGATGCCGGCAGGGCATGGAGGTTGGCGGCGATGTCGAATCGCTGGGTCGCCGGGTCACCACCGCGGTGGTTCACGCGATCTTCTCGATCATCCTGATCGACGCCTGTTTCGCCCTCCTCTACATGAAGCTCGACCTATGAGCGACGTCATCGAAGAAGACGAACTCGACGAAGACGCGGCCCCCATCGAGGTCATCGGGCTGGTGTCGCAATACGGCGATCACCTGATCCATGACGGCCTCAATCTGAAGGTGAAGCGTGGCGAGGTCCTCGGCGTTGTCGGGGGTTCCGGCGCTGGCAAGACGGTTCTGCTCAACACCCTCATCGGCCTGAAGGTGCCGGAGGGCGGGGTCGTCAAGATTTTCGGCGAGGATCTGGATCGGGCCTCGACGGCCAAATGGGACGCGATCGAGCGCAGCTGGGGGGTGCTTTTCCAGCAGGGCGCACTGTTCTCCAACCTGACGGTCAAGGAAAACGTCGCCGCGCCGATGCACGAGCACACCGAGCTGTCCAACAAGCTGATCTCCGAACTGGCTGAGCTGAAGATCGCCCTGGTCGGCCTGCCGCCCCTGGCGGGCGCGCTGAAGCCGAACGAACTTTCGGGCGGCATGATCAAGCGCGCGGCGCTCGCCCGGGCTTTGGCCCTTGACCCGCAGCTGGTCTTCCTGGACGAGCCGACCTCGGGCCTGGATCCGATCGGGGCCGCGGCCTTCGACGAGCTGATCGCCGATCTTTCGGCGAGTTTGCACCTGACCGTCTTCATGATCACCCACGATCTCGACAGTCTGCATGCGATCTGCGACCGGGTCGCCGTGATCGCCGACAAGAAGGTGATCGGGGTCGGCACGATCCCACAGTTGGAAAAACTGGATCACCCTTGGATCAACGAATACTTTAATGGACCGCGGGGGCGGGCGACGTCCCAGGCGTATCCGGCAAGAGAGCGCCACTGATGGAAAGAAACGCCAACTACGCGTTGGTCGGCTTCGCCTCGCTGATGTTGTTCGTCGGCCTGGTGATCTTCGTCGTCTGGCTCGCGAAGGTGCAGTTCTCACGCGAGTACGACACCTACGACATCGTCTTCGACGGCCCGGTCAACGGCCTCTCTCAAGGCGGCGAGGTGCACTTCAACGGCATCAAGGTCGGCGATGTGACCACCATCGCGCTCGACAAGGTCGACCCGAAAAAGGTTGTCGCGCGGGTGAAGGTCACCAGCGACGTGCCGATCCGGGCCGACAGCTATGCGACCCTGGAACCGCAAGGCATCACCGGCGTGAACTATATCCAGATCACCCCGGGTTCGGCGGACAAGCCCCTGCTCAAAAACATGCCGAAAACGGGCAAGTATCCGGTGCTGCACAGCAAATCGAGCGCGTTCTCGGACCTGCTTTCCAATTCCGGCACGGTGCTCGCCTCGACCGTCGAGGCCTTGAACCGGGTCAACCGGGTGCTCTCCGACGACAATATCAAGCAGTTCAGCGGCACGCTCGACGACATCCACGCGATCACCACCGAGGCACGCACGCGCAAGCAGCTGTTCGCCGACGCCGACACGGCGCTGAAGAAGATCGATGACACCGCCGCAAGCATCCAGCGGCTGAGCGACAACGCCAACGGCATGATGAGCGGCGATGGCCGCCGGGCCCTGAAGAACGCCGCCGACGCCGCCGAAGAGCTGAAGGCGACCGCGGCGGAGGCCCGGACGTTGCTGACCAAGCTGCAAGGCCCGACCGTCGACTTCGCCAACAACGGCCTGCCGCAGCTCACCTCGGCCGTCGGAACCCTGCAACAGACGGCGGAATCGCTCAACCGCCTCTCGACCGAGATCGAGCAAAGCCCACAATCCCTGATATCCAAGGCGCCCGCCAAGGAAGTGGAGGTGAAGCCGTGACGACCCTTCGCACGGCGCTCTGCGCCGCCCTGCTGCTTGGCCTGGCTGGCTGCATCACCGTGTTTCCAAAGGTGCCGCCCGCTCAGCTCTATCAATTCGGCGTCGTGCCGGCGCCGGCCCAGTCTCCGGCGGTCGGGAGCTTCAACGTCCTGCACCTGACCACCGGGTTTACGCTGCCGGCGGAGGGTGATCGCATCCTCACCACCAATGGGACCGAAGCCGCCTATATCGCCGGGTCACGCTGGGTTTCGCCCGCCTCGACCCTGTTCGATCAGGCCGAACAGCAGGCCTTCGATCAGTCGGGCGGCGTCGCGCGCCTGCTTCATCGCGGCGATCCCGCCCTGGCCCCGATCGGTCTGACCCTGGAGGTGCAGAGCTTCGAGGCCCGCTATAGTGGCGACCCCAAGGCGGCGCCGACCGTTGTGGTCACCGTGCACGCCATGCTGACCAGCGCCGCCGACCGCAAGGTGCTTGGCGACGAGACCTTTGTCAGTCGCATCCAGGCGAGCGACAACCGCGTCAGCGCCATCGTCGACGCCTTCAACGCCGCCACCAACGACGTCCTGACCCGCATCGTCGGTTGGACCGATCAGCACGGCGCCGGCGGCTAGAGACGTCTCCGCCCCGAGCCGATCGGAGCGGAGACCCCTTGATCCTAGTTAGACCGCCTTCTTGAAGATGGTCAGGCCGAGCGCCACCAGGATGATGAAGATGGCGATCGCCACGAAGGCGAGGATCTTGGCGACGGCGAACGAGGCGCCGGCGATGCCGGTGAAGCCCAGTATGGCGGCGACGATGCCGATCGCCAGAAAAATGAAGGCCCATTTGACCACGGTCTGATCTCCTCGGTTTGCGGCCAGCGCCGCTTGTTGCGAGGAAACGTCTGTCTGAGCCTGGCGTTCCGCGCCTAGCCGAGCGCCGAGGCGGCGCGCGCCAGGGCGGTGATCGCGGGCCAGTCTCCGGACCTGATGGCGTCCGCCGGCGCGACCCAGGCGCCGCCGACGCACAGCACATTGGGCAGGGCGAGCCAGGCCGGCGCGCTGGCCGCGGTGATCCCTCCGGTGGGGCAGAACCGGCACTGGGACAGGGGAGCCTGCAGCGCCTTCAGCGCGCCTGGACCGCCGGAGGTCTCGGCCGGGAAGAACTTGAAACGGTTCAGGCCCGCATCCAGGCCGCGCATCACCTCGCCGGCCGTGACCACTCCGGGCAGGAAGGGTACGCCGCTCGCGCGCGCCGCGGCGATCAGCGGATCGGTGAGGCCCGGGCTGACCACGAACCGCGCCCCAGCCGCGACCGCCCGATCGAAATCGGCGGCGTTCAGCACCGTGCCGGCGCCGACAATGGCGCCCGGGACCTCGCGGGCGATGAGGGCGATGGCCTCCAGCGCGCAGTCGGTGCGCAGGGTGACCTCGAGAGGCCGCAAGCCCCCCTCGACCAGGGCGCGGGCCAGGGGGACCGCATCCTCCAGCCGTTCGATGGTCAGGACCGGGATCACCGGCCCGGTGGTCATCAGTTCATCGACGCTCACGGCGCCCACCAGACCTCGACCGGGACATCCGACTGATTGAGCACGGTGCAGACCGGCAATTCGTTGGGGTCGCCCAGCGCACGCGCCTGGCTGACCACGTCCAGCTTGCCCCGGCCCTCGATGAGCAGGACGATCCAGCGCGAGCCCAGAATGGCCGGGATGGTCATCGACAGGCGCGCGGCCGCACCGGCGGCTTCCGGCCGGTCGACGGCGCAGACCAGCTCGTCGGGGCCGGCGTTCATGGCCCGCTTCAGCTCCGCCGCGTGCGGGAAGAGCGAGGCGATATGGCCGTCGTCGCCCATGCCCAGGATGACGACGTCGAACGGCCGCGCCATGCTGGCCAGGGCGTGGTCGACCTTGGCCTCGGCCGCGGCCGGCATCGCATCGGGGGTCTTCAGCCCGATCAGTTCGGCCGCCGCCGCGCGATCGCGCAGCAACCGGCGCCGCACCAGCCCCTCATTGCTGTCGGCGCCGTCGGGCGCGACCCAGCGTTCGTCGGTCAGGGTGATCTCCACCCGGTCCCAGGGCGCCGGCTCGGCTGAGAGCGCGTCGTAGAGCGGCCCGGGCGTCGTGCCGCCGGTGGCGACTAGGCTGGCACGGCCGCGCGCCGCGACCGCGTCGGTCAGCCGGACCGTGATCTCCATGGCCAGGGCGGCGAACAGGCTCTCCCGGTCGTCGAACAGCCGGTCGTTGTCGCTCGAGGCGCCTGTGTCACTCATACCAGCTGTGTCCGTTCCGCTCGGTGAGCGCGAATGCGCCCGATGGACCCCACGAGCCGGCGGCATAGGGCGAAGGCTTGACGCCATAGTGCGACCAGCCGGCCTCGATGGCGTCGATCCAGGTCCAGGCCGCTTCCGCCTCGTCGCGGCGTACGAACAGGGTCTGGTTGTTCTTGATCGCTTCCAACAGGAGCCGCTCATAGGCGATGCGCCGGCGCGGCGCCTCCACCCGAAACGCGTCGGTCAGGCTGAGGTTCAGGGCCACCGGCCGCAACTCCATGCCGTCGAGACTGGGTGTCTTGTTCATCAGGGTCAGCGCGATCTCTTCCTCGGGCTGCAGCCGGATGGTCAAACGGTTGGCCATCATGTCGTCGCCGGCGAAGATCGAGTGGGGCACGTCGCGAAACTGGATGACGATCTGCGAACTCTTGCTCGGCAGCCGCTTGCCGGTGCGCAGGTAGAAGGGCACCCCCGCCCAGCGCCAGTTGTCCACATTGACCTGGACGGCGACGAAGGTCTCGGTGTCGCTGGCGCCGCCGCCGGTCTCGTCGAGATAGCCGGCCACCGAGGCGCCGTCGGCGACCCCGGCGCGATACTGGCCGCGGACGGTCTTCTTCTCGACATCGCGCCCGACGATCGGCCGCAAAGATCGCAGCACCTTGACCTTTTCGTTGCGCACCGAGTCCGGATCGAGGCTGGCCGGCGGCTCCATGGCCACCAGGCAGAGCAGCTGCAGCACATGGTTCTGCACCATGTCGCGAAGCGCGCCGTACTCGTTGTAATAGCCCCAACGGCCCTCGACGCCGACCGTCTCGCCGACGGTGATCTGCACGTGCTCGACCGAGACCTTGTTCCACAGCGGTTCGAACAGGGTGTTGGCGAAGCGCAGCGCGATCAGGTTCTGCACCGTCTCCTTGCCGAGATAGTGGTCGATGCGGAAGATCTCGCGCTCGGCGAAGGTGCGGGCCAGCGCGTCATTGATCTCGATGCAGCTTTGCAGGTCGCGGCCGATCGGCTTTTCGACGATGACCCGGCTGTCGGCCTTGGCCAGCTCCGCCTCGCGCAGATTGCCGCTGATTGCGTCATAGAGGTTGGGCGAGGTCGACAGATAGAAGATCACCTCGCGCGCGCCGCCGAGCACGGTCGCCAGATTGTGGAAGGTGGCCGGATGTTCGGCGTCGACGACGCAATAGCCCAGCCGGCGGCGATAGCGCTCCCAGACCTGCGGGTTGAAATAGCCCTCGGCGCGGTCGTGGACGCTGGCCTCGACCCGGGCGATGAAGTCGTCGTCGGTCAGGTTCGAGCGGGCGCCGCCGATGATGCGGAACTCCGGCGGCAGCAGGCCCTCGCTGTCGAGGAAGTACAGCGACGGATAGAGCATCCGCTGCGCCAGATCCCCGGTCGCGCCGATGATGACGATGGCTTGAGCGGTCATCCAGAAGGCTCCAGCGCCCGCGAGTCACCGGCTCGCGGGCTTAAGGCCGGGTCCTAACCCGCCTCCCGCCTTGGGGAAACCAGTGAGTTGCGCGAATGAGCCTCTCCCGGAGGAGAGGCTCAAAGCTTAGGCGTCGAAGACGACGACCGACCGGGCGATCTGGCCGGTCTTCATTTCGTCGAAGGCCTCGTTGATCTGTTCGATCTTGAGGCGGCGCGAGATCATCTCGTCCAGCTTCAGCTTGCCCGACATGTAGAAGTCGACGAAGCGTGGCATGTCGACGGGGAAGCGGTTGGACCCCATCAGCGAGCCCTGGATGCGCTTTTCGCCCAGGAAGGCCGCGCCCATCAGGGTGACGGTCTGGCCCACTGGGATCATGCCGATGACGTTGGCGGTGCCGCCGCGGCGCAGCATGTTGAAGGCCTGCTCGGCGGTCTTGCCGAGGCCGATGGCCTCGAAGCTGTGGTGCACGCCGCCGCCGGTCATCTCCATGACCTGCGCCACCGGATCGCCGTCGGCGGCGTTGATGAAGTCGGTGGCCCCGAAGAGGCGGGACATGTTGTCCTTGGCCGACGAAGTGTCGATGGCGATGATGCGCCCGGCGCCGGCGATCGCCGCGCCGTTGATGGCGGCCAGGCCGACGCCGCCGCAGCCGATCACGGCCACGGTCTCGCCAGGACGGACGTTGGAGGTGTGGATCACCGCCCCGATGCCGGTGGTGACGCCGCAGCCGATCAGGGCGGCGCGGTCGAGCGGCATGTCCTTGCGGATAGCGACGCAGGCGTGCTCGTGGATCAGCATCTGCTCGGCGAAGGACGAGAGGTTCAGATACTGGTTCATGTTGCCGCTGGCCGAGGTGATGCGGGGCTCGGCGCCTTGCTCACGGCGGGTGTCGGGGCTCTGGCACAGCGACATATGGCCGGTGAGGCACTGGTCGCAGTGGCCGCAATAGGCCGACAGGCAGGTGATGACGTGGTCGCCCACCTTCACCGTGCGCACTTCCGAGCCGACCTGTTCGACGACGCCGGCGCTTTCGTGGCCGAGCACGGCCGGCAGCGGGAAGGGATACTTGCCTTCCATGAAGTGGAGGTCGGAGTGGCAGACCCCGGCGGCGGCGGTGCGGATCAGCACCTCATGCGGCCCGGGCTTGCCGATCTGGACGTCCTCGATCTGCAGGGGCTTGCCAACTTCACGCAGTACGGCGGCTTTCATCTGGACGTCCTCCAAGGCTGATGGGCCGACGACAAGCGGCCGTTGGCGCGCAATATGGCGAGGATCAGGTTTTCGGCAATCACTTATCGCAGGCAAGTTGGCGGAGGCGCCTTGTCTGACGCCGGGGCAGGGCTCCCAACTGATCGCGACAACGCGATAAAATGGACCCGAACATGGACGCCACCGCCCGCTTCGCCGAACGCCAGAAAGGCTTCCTGCCGGACCTCCTTGGCCTGGAGGTCAATCTCGACGATCCGTCCCTGATCACCGGCCGGTTCGCGGTGACCAGGCATCACGTCGCCCCGAACGGCTTCCTGCACGCCGCCAGCGTCATCGGCCTGGTCGATACGGCCTGTGGCTATGGCTGCGCCAACAGCCTGCCCGGCGGCGCCAGCGGTTTCACCACCATCGAGCTGAAGGCCAACTTCCTCGGCACCGCGACGGACGGGACGGTGGTCTGCGAGGCGCGCTGCGTCCATGCCGGGCGCACCACCCAGGTCTGGGACGCCGAGGCCCGCCACCAGGAGAGCGGCAAGACCATCGCGCTGTTCCGCTGCACCCAGATGATCCTCTATCCGAAGGCCTGAGCCGCCTCAGGCGAGCCTGGACCGGACCTTCCGGATCATTCGTCCGAGCGAGTCATCGCCGGCGGCCAGGGTCGCCTCGTCCAGGTCGAACCAGCGCAGATCATTGGACTCCTCGCTGATCGCGATGTCCCGGTTGGGCGCGAGCAGCAGGAACCGCACGTCGAAATGCAGGTGCTCGGGCTCGTTCCGGCCACGGTGAAACGGAATGGTGTGCACATCGACGTCGAACACCGCGCCGTCCCACGCCGTCAGGCCGGCGAGGCCGGATTCCTCGGTCGCCTCGCGCAGCGCCGCGCCGAGCACGGTCTCATCGTCGATGTCGACATGGCCGCCGAGTTGGAACCATTTGCCCAGCTTGGCGTGATGGGTCAGCAGTGTGGTGGTGGTTCGCCGGTCGATCACCAGCGCCGAGGCGGTGATGTGGCCGACCGGGTTGGTGCGCGCGATCACGTCGCCGCCGGACGCGAGAAACGCCAGCAGGTGGTCGAGATGCGCCTGCTCGGTCGCGTCGAACGCCGCATAGGGCTGCAGCCGCAGTTCCAGATCGACTGAGATATCCATCTTCGCGCCCCGACCGACTCGGGCGCGATCATAGACGCCGGGAGCGTCGCGCTCAGACCACGATGTCGAGCAGCGCCTTGAAGAGGTTGTCGGTGGTCTTCAGCGTCGCCAGGGAGGCGCGCAGCGCGTGGCTGGCCTTGATCTGATCGATGACGGCGGTGTTGGGATCGCCGCTGTTGGCGAAGGCGTTCGACAGGTTGGCGCCAGCGCTGTCGAGGCTCGACATGGCGTTGACCACGCCCGTTCGCGCCGTTGAAATCGCGTCCAAGAGACCCTCCTCATGGCTCGCCCCGGAGACAACCTAGCCGGTCGCGGTTAAGCGATCGCGGATAGAGGTGGTAAACCCTTGCGAAAGCATGCGGCGGATCGGCCGGGATCGGTTAAGGCCGGGCCGTAACGACCTCTTGATCGCAAGCTCTTGTTTGACGTTGCGTCAGCCTTAGCTTTAGGCAAGACGACTGGGACTTGGGCAGGGTTGGCGCGGCTTTGATGCGCCTTGCCACGCCAATGGAATTACTGTTTCTACGCCGGCGCCCAAAAATGGACGCTCGGTCAAAAAACGTGCGAAAATCGGGTTTTCGTCTGGCGGCTGGCGGCCGCGATGACGAAGGTTGGAATGGGCCAAAGAGGACTGATTGAAAAGGTATAGCCCGGATGGGGTTTAGGCGAAGTCAGGGTCTCTATGACCCGCGGAACGAATATGATGCGTGCGGCGTAGGGTTTGTGGCCAATATCAAAGGCCGCAAGTCGCACGACATCATTCGTCGCGGGTTGGAGATTCTGCTCAACCTGAACCACCGGGGCGCGGTGGGCGCCGACCCCCTGGTCGGCGACGGCGTCGGATGCCTGATCCAGATCCCCGACGCCCTGATCCGCGACTGGGCGGAGCGGGAGGGCCTGACCCTGCCGCCGCCCGGCGACTACGGCGTGGCCATGTGCTTCTTGCCGCAGGACGCCTCGGCGCGCGAATTCGCCGTGCAGCAGTTCGAGCATTTCATCGCCGTCGAGGGCCAGACCCTGGTGGGCTGGCGCGAGGTTCCGACCAATCCGGACGGCCTCGGCAAGACCGTGCTCGAGGAGATGCCGCTGATCCGCCAGGCGATCATCGCCCGCGGCCATGGCGCTCGCGACCAGGACGCCTTCGAGCGCAAGCTGCTGGTCATCCGCAAGCAGACGCAGAACCCGCTCGAGGAGCAGGCCAGGAAGCACAACCTGCCCGGCCTGACCGAACTCTACATGCCGTCCTGCTCGTCGCGCACGGTGGTCTATAAGGGCCTGCTGCTGGCCCGCCAGCTCGGGACCTTCTACGGCGACCTGACCAATCCCCTGACCGAGACGGCGCTGGCCCTGGTTCACCAGCGCTTCTCGACCAACACCTATCCATCCTGGAAGCGCGCCCACCCCTATCGGTTCATCGCTCACAATGGCGAGATCAACACCGAGCGCGGCAACGCCAACTGGATGAACGCGCGCCGCCGCACGATGGAATCGGCCCTGCTCGGCCCCGACCTCGACAAGATGTGGCCGCTGATGAAGGAGGGCGACTCAGACACCGCCAAGCTCGACAACGCGCTCGAGCTCTTGATCGCCGGCGGCTATCCGCTGGCGCACGCCATGATGATGCTGATCCCGGAGGCCTGGGCCGGCAATCCGCTGATGGATGCCAAGCGCAAGGCCTTCTACGAGTACCACGCCGCGCTGATGGAGCCCTGGGACGGGCCGGCGGCGATCGCCTTCACCGACGGCCGCCAGATCGGCGCCACCCTCGACCGCAACGGCCTTCGCCCGGCGCGGTTCTGCTGCACCGACGACGGCCATGTGATCATGGCCTCGGAATCCGGCGTACTGCCGATTCCGGAGGCGCAGATCACCCGCAAGTGGCGGCTGCAGCCGGGCAAGATGCTGCTCATCGACCTTGAGCAGGGCCGGATCGTCGAGGACGACGAGATCAAGGCGACGCTGGCCGACGCCGAGCCCTACGATCTTTGGCTGAAGCAGACCCAGTACAAGCTGGAGGAGCTGCCCGATCCGATTGCGCGGCCCGAGCCTGACCTGGCCAATGACCAGACCGCCCTGCTCGATCGCCAGCAGGCCTTCGGCTACACCCAGGAAGACATCCAGTTCTTCCTGGAGCCGATGTCGGTCTCCGGCGAGGACCCGGTGGGTTCTATGGGCACCGACACGCCGCTGGCGGCGCTCTCCAGGCGCCCAAGGCTGCTCTACGACTATTTCAAGCAGCGCTTCGCTCAGGTGACCAACCCGCCGATCGATCCGATCCGCGAGGAGCTGGTGATGTCGCTGGTCTCGATGATCGGGCCCAGGCCGAACCTGCTCGGCCACCAGGCCGGCGCGCACAAGCGGCTGGAAGTCTCCCAGCCGGTCCTGACCAATGCCGACCTTGAGAAGATCCGCTCGATCTCGACCCTGGTCGACGGCGCCTTCCGCACCGCGACCATCGACATCACCGGCCCGGCCGAACATGGCGATGTGGGGCTGGAGCGGGCGGTCGAACGCATCTGCGCCGAGGCCACCGACGCGGTGCTGGCCGACAACAACATCCTGATCCTGTCGGACCGGGCGCTGTCGGCCGAACGCAACGCCATTCCCGCCGCCCTGGCCACCGCCGCGGTGCACCATCACCTGATCCGCCAGGGCCTGCGCATGCAGACCGGCCTGGTGGTCGAGACCGGCGAAGCGCGCGAGGTGCATCACTTCTGCGTCCTGGCCGGCTACGGCGCGGAAGCGATCAATCCCTATCTGGCCTTCGAAACCCTGGAACAGCTCCGTGTGCAGAACAATCTGCAGCTGAAGGCCTCCGAGGTGCAGAAGAACTTCATCAAGGCCATCGGCAAGGGCGTGCTGAAGGTGATGTCCAAGATGGGCATCTCGACCTATCAGTCCTATTGCGGCGCTCAGCGCTTCGACGCGGTCGGCCTGTCCTCGGCCTTTGTGGAAAAGTACTTCACCGGCACCGACAGCCTGATCGAGGGCGTCGGTCTGGCCGAGATCGCCGCCGAGACGGTCAAGCGCCATCGCGACGCCTATGGCGACAACCCGATCTATCGCGACATGCTCGACGTCGGCGGCGGCTACGCCTTCCGCCTGCGCGGCGAGGAGCACGCCTGGACGCCGGAATCGGTGGCCAATCTGCAGCACGCCGTGCGTGGCGGTCTGCCAGAGGCCTACGCCGCCTTCGCCGCCAGCCTCAACGAGCAGAGCGAGCGGCTGCTCACCCTGCGCGGCCTGATGCGGCTGAAGCCCGCCGAGGCGCCGCTTGGCCTGGACGAGGTCGAGCCGGCCGCCGACATCGTCAAGCGCTTCTCCACCGGCGCCATGAGCTTCGGTTCGATCAGCCGCGAGGCCCACACCACGCTGGCCATCGCCATGAACCGCATCGGCGGTCGCTCCAACACCGGCGAGGGCGGCGAGGAGACCGACCGCTTCAAGCGGCTGCCCAACGGCGATTCCATGCGCTCGGCGATCAAGCAGGTCGCCTCGGGCCGCTTCGGGGTCACGGCGGAATACCTGGTCAATGCCGACGACATCCAGATCAAGATGGCCCAGGGCGCCAAGCCCGGGGAGGGCGGCCAGCTGCCCGGCTCCAAGGTCTATCCGCCGATCGCCAAGACCCGGCTCACGACCGCCGGTGTCGGGCTCATCTCCCCCCCGCCGCACCACGACATCTACTCGATCGAGGACCTGGCCGAGCTGATCCACGACCTCAAGAACGGCAACCGGCACGCCCGGGTGAGCGTCAAGCTGGTCGCCGAGGTCGGGGTCGGCACGATCGCCGCGGGCGTCGCCAAGGCCCACGCCGACGTCGTGCTGATAAGCGGCTACGACGGCGGCACCGGAGCCTCGCCGCAGACCTCCATTGCGCACGCCGGCCTGCCGTGGGAGCTCGGCCTCGCGGAGACCCACCAGACGCTGGTGCTCAACAACCTGCGCAGCAGGATCGCGGTCGAGACCGACGGCCAGCTCAAGACCGGCCGCGACGTCGTCATCGCGGCGATGCTCGGCGCCGAGGAGTTCGGCTTCGCCACGGGCCCGCTCGTGGCCACCGGCTGCATCATGATGCGCGTCTGCCACCTTAACACATGCCCGACCGGGGTCGCGACGCAGGACCCCAAGCTGCGCGCGAAGTACACCGGCAAGCCGGAGCACGTCGTCAACTTCATGCGGTTCATCGCCGAGGACGCCCGCCAGATCATGGCCCAGCTCGGCTTCCGCACGATCGAGGAGATGGTCGGCCGCGTGGACCGGCTCGAGCCGAGGAAGGCCGTCGAGCACTGGAAGGCGAAGGGCCTCGACTTCGGCAAGATCCTCTACCAGCCGGACGTGGACGAGGAGGTCGGGCGCTTCTGCCAGATCCCGCAGGACCACGGCCTGGACAAGTCGCTCGACGTCACGAAGCTTCTGGAGATCTGCCGGCCCGCCATCGAGCGCGGCGAGAAGGTCGTGGCCGAGATGCCGATCAACAACGTGCACCGCGTCGTCGGCACCATAACCGGGAGCGAGCTGACCAGGAAGTGGGGTGCCGCCGGCCTGCCCGACGACACCATACGCATCCTGTTCAGGGGCTCCGCCGGCCAGAGCTTCGGCGCCTTCATCCCAAGGGGCATGACGTTCGCGATCGAGGGCGACGCCAACGACTACGTCGGCAAGGGCCTCTCCGGCGGCAAGATCATCGTCTATCCGTCCCCCAGGGCCACGTTCATCTCGGAGAGGAACATCATCGTCGGCAACGTCGCGCTCTACGGCGCCACGAGCGGCGAGGCCTACATCCGCGGGGTCGCGGGCGAGCGCTTCTGCGTCCGCAACAGCGGTGTGAACGCGGTCGTGGAGTCCGTGGGCGACCACGGCTGCGAGTACATGACCGGC
>CALAEG010000474.1 GCA_937890965.1 uncultured Caulobacteraceae bacterium
CGCTCAGCCCGTCAGCGCAGGCTGGCTGAAATGATCCCGATGGCCACGCAAAGCGTCAACGCGGCGCAAACCGCGGCCTTTGGAGCGTGGTCACAGGCGACGTGTGCCTAGATTTCGGAAGGGCAGGGGAGATCCTGGCCGCTCCAGCTTAACCTGACAGTGCTGTAGCGCCGCATTAGCCATCCGTTCGACTGTCTTTGCGGGTCGCGCCGATGCCGCGGGCGCATCGAATGGTCGCGGCCAGCCTCGAGAGCGCCGGCGAGCGGGGATGACCGTCGACGGGCGAGCAGCTGAACACGTTCTCGCTCTCACCCTTAGGCCCATGGCCAGAACGCTTCGTGTCCGGCAATCGACACTTTGCAGACAAATCCGCTCAACCACGGGATCGTATACGACTAGCCATCGATTTACGGACACTAGCCTGAGCGGCCTCAAACGCGAGCCGCCCGTTCGGTCCTCACTCGCCCGCCGAGGCCTTCATTAGGGTGCCCCGCTCGTCGGCGGTCAGAACTCGCCAGCGTCCCTCGGGCAGGTCGCCGAGGCATAGGGGGCCGATGCGAGTCCGAAAGAGGTCGACGACGGCGAGATCGACCAGCTCACACATGCGCCGGATCTGGCGGTTGCGGCCTTCTTTCAGGATGAAGCGCAGCCGCTGTTCGCCGACGAGGCTCACCTTTGCCGGCTTGAGCTGGCGGCCGTCGAGGCGGAGGCCCTGGCGCAGGATCGCCACCTTCTTCTGCGTGACCGTGCCCGCGACGCGGACGAGGTATTCCTTGTCGAGTTTCGACGCCGGACCGATGATCGCCTTCGCCAGCACCCCGTCCTCCGACAGGATGAGGAGCCCACGCGAGTCCAGGTCGAGCCGGCCCAGCGGCGCGAGGCTCGTGTGTCGCCCGGGGATCGTCGGGCTCTCGCCGGACAGGGCGTCAGCGGTGAGGAGGCGCACGGCCGGGATCTGGCGTCCCTCTGGCTGGGCTGACACGACGCCTACGGGCTTGTTCAGCACGACGCTTAGGCTCGCCTGAAGCTGACTGCGGGCGGCGTCGGCCAGGACCAGGGTCTGACCAGCCTCGATCTTGCGGCCTAGGTCGTCGACACGATTTCCATCAATAAACACAAGTCCCCCGGCGATCAGGGCTTCAGCCTCGCGGCGCGAGCAGACCCCGTTCTGGGCCAGCCAGCGGTTGACGCGCTGGGGCTCGGTTTCGTCATAGCGACAGGTCCAGGCCATCAGGCAGCTCCAAGGCGGCGCTGGGCTTCGCCGTTTCTCTAGGGCCTAGGCTGACCGCGCCGCAAGCGCGGTCCAAGTCGGGTAGTGTCTCCGTTTGAGTTTGAAGTCGGACGTCTCCAGTAGCGGATGAAGTCCACGGCGAGCCAGACAAGTTGGGGCGCCACATAGAGCCATCCCGCGCTTGCGCTCCAAAGAGCGCCAGAGGAAAGGCCGAACCCGAAGCCGGCGAGAATCCAACATGCGGCGAACGACAGAGCGTTGGCGGCAGCGATCCTTAAGACGCCGCCACTCCATCGCTTCAGCAGCCAGAGGAATAGGCGACTGAGGAGGAAGGTAGGCGCCAGGGCGCCGAGCAGTGTGGCCCAAATCATGGCATAATTGCCCTATGGCGTCGTTTCGACGAGGGGCTGAGCTTAACGGTTAGGCACGCTTCTTGTAAGGCCAGTGCATGGCAGCCTTCGGCGGGCTCGCCTCGATCCACTGCGCAATATGTTCCAGGGCCCAGAGCTTGTCGGCGACGCCGGCCGCCATCGCCGGGCTTATCCGCAGCGTATTGAGGTTGCGCAGAAATGGTGGAAGGCGAAGTGGAGCGCCAACGCGTAAACGTGGTTATCGAGTTTGTGGAAAAGGCGTTCAACAGCCGCGTGAACCTGCGGTTTTGCGTCCGGATCGAGAGGTTCGACCGCTCGACGTAGGGCGTTGAGACGTGCGCCATATCGGGGTCGCCCTCGACCACGCGCTTCTTGGCTCCGATGCACACGGGCGGGCTGTAGCGGCCCTGCTTCGCAGCCGGGTCGCTGCGACAAACCTTCTCAAGCTGGGCGTGGCCGGCGTCCGCGCCGAACGCTTCTTCGATGGCCGCCGATGCCAATATGCCATACCCGCGCTCATGCAAGGGAGGTACGCTTGGACCGGTTCGACGTAATGGTAATCGGCGCCGGCGCCGCTGGGATGATGTGCGCCGTGGAGGCGGCGAAGCGCGGCCGCCGGGTGCTTGTGCTCGACCACGCCAAGGCGGCCGGCGAGAAGATCCGAATTTCCGGCGGAGGCCGGTGCAACTTCACCAACGTTGACGCCGCGCCCGGCAGATTCACGTCCGACAACCCGGGCTTCTGCATTTCGGCGCTCAGCCGATATCGGCCGGCCGACATCGTCGCCCTCCTCGAGCGGCACGGGATCGCCTGGCATGAGAAGACCTTGGGCCAGTTATTCTGCGACGGCTCGGCGATGCAGGTGGTGGAGCTGTTCAAGGCCGAGATGGCGCGCCATGGCGCCGGTCTGCGGCTGGCGACGCCGGTGCGGCGGATCGAGAAGACTGCCGAGGGCTTCCGCCTTGGGCTCGACGGGGACGAGGTTGCCTGTGCAGCCTTGGTGATCGCCACAGGCGGCAAGTCCATTCCGAAGATGGGCGCGACCGGGTTCGGCTACGAGGTCGCCGAGCGCTTCGGCGTCGGCGTGGTTCCAACCCGCCCGGGCCTCGTGCCCCTGACCCTGGAGCCGGCGCTGCTGGAGCGGCTGAAGCCCCTGGCCGGAGTGTCGGTGGACGCCAGCGTCGCCAGCGGCAAGATCCGGTTCGACGAGGCGATGCTGTTCACCCACCGAGGGCTCAGCGGTCCGGCGATCCTGCAGGTCTCCTCCTATTGGCGCGAAGGCGGCGAAATCGAAGTCGACATGGCGCCGGGCGTAGACGCGTTCGAGACGCTGTGCCGCGCCCGCGTCGAGCACGCCCGCCAGGCGATTCCGACCGTGCTGGCGCAGCGCTTGCCCAAGCGCCTGGCGCAGCTGATCGCGGAGCAGGAAGGCGCGATCGGAACCATCGCTGACTCGTCGGACAAGGTGCTGCGCCGGATCGCCACTGCGGTGAATTCGTGGCGGGTGAGGCCGGCGGGCTCGGAAGGCTATCGCACCGCCGAAGTCACGGTCGGCGGCGTCGACACCCGGGCGCTGGACTCGCGCACCCTGGCGGCCAAGGCGGTTCCCGGGCTGTACTTCATCGGCGAGGTGGTGGACGTGACCGGCTGGCTTGGCGGCTACAACTTTCAATGGGCCTGGGCGAGCGGCTGGTGCGCCGGCCAGGCTGTGTGACTGGGCGGCACTGTCAAACCAAACGCGCCAAGCCTCCGTTTTCACGTCTTGTTAGGTCGTGAGCCTCATATCTAAGTTGCCCGGCCGCCGCGTTTCCCC
>CALAEG010000475.1 GCA_937890965.1 uncultured Caulobacteraceae bacterium
CGCCGGCGCTCGCCCGTCGCTCGGGGTTCGCCGGCGTCGTCGACCTGCTCAAGGTCGCCAAGCACGGGCCGGGCGAGCGGGTCTTCCTGGTCGAATTCCACTATCTGGACGCCGTTTGAAAGGGCTCGATGCGATGCAGGAGATCACCACCGGCTATGGCCTGATCGAAGGCCCGGTCTGGGACGCCGAGCGCGGCCTCTATTTCAGCGATGTGCTGAACGGCGGGGTCTATCTGCTGGGCAAGGACGGCCAGACCAGCCAGGTCATCCAGAAGCGGCGCGGGGTCGGCGGCATGGCGCTGCATGCCTCGGGCGGCCTGGTGATCAGCGGGCGCGACATCTCCTATGCGCCGCTCGACGAGGCCAAGGCCGGCGCGGTGCTGCTGACCAGCGAGGCGGCGGGCGGGATCGGTTTCAACGACCTGACCACCGACAAGGCTGGCCGCATCTATGTCGGTTCGCTGGCCTTCCGGGTCTTTGGCGGTGAGGAACCCAAGCCCGGCCATCTGCACCGGATCAATCTGGATGGAACGATGGAGACCCTCTCCGACGGCGTCATGCTGACCAATGGGCTGGGCTTTTCGCCGGACGGGACCCGGCTATACCACTCGGACTCCCGCGCGCCCGGCGTGCGCGTCTACGACGTCGCGGCGGACGGCTCGGTCGGGCCGTGGCGCCTCTTCGCCAACCTGGGCGCCCGCTCGACGCCGGACGGGCTGAAGGTGGTGGCGGACGGCTCGGTCTGGGTGGCCGACGCGCGCGGCGGCAGGGTGGCGGTGTTCGAGCCCGACGGCGGCCACCGCCTGGACCTGGCCGTGCCCATGCCCATGGTCACCAGCCTCTGCTTCGGCGGCGAGGACCTGCGCGACCTCTATGTGGTGACCGGTTCGGACGGTGGCCCGCGCGAGAACTGCGGCACGATCTATCGCGTCCGCACCGAGGCGCCTGGACTTCCCCTGTCGCCGGCGCGGGTTGCGATCTAGCCGACGCGCTGGATCAGACCGATCGCCAAGGCTAAGCTTCGGCCCTCATGGAGGGACGCGGGTCATGCGCATCGCAGCCGCGGCGGGGCTGACCGGCCTCGCCTTGATCGGCCTTTCCGCCTGCAACAAGAGCAGCGCTCCACCCGCCGCGTCCTCGGCGGTCGCCGCCAGCGCCGCGCCGGCGGCTACGCCCGTGGCCGCGATCCATCGGCGCGACGGCCTCTGGCAGGAGCGGATGGTCCTGACCGGACTGGCTGGCAAGCCCGCGGTCATCACCATGCAGGTCTGCCTCGACAAGGCCGTGGAAGAGAAGAGCGCGATGCTGGGATCGCAGGCCGATCGCGCCGGATGCGCCACCTACAGGCTGGACCGGCAGCCGAACGGCGACCTGACCTATCTGTCGGTGTGCGACCAGGGCGCGAAGGGCACGGTGACCACCACGGCCCTGATCCATGGCGATCTCGACAAGGCCTATAGCTCGGACAGCACCCGCAACATCGCCGGCGCCGCCGATCCCAAGGAGAACGGCAAGGAGACCCTGACGCTCGAGGCGACCTGGCTGCACGCCTGCAAGCCGGCCGCTTAAGGATCTAGGCCGGCTGGGCGCGGCGCATTCGCCTGAGCTCGCGGAAGGAGATCAGCCGGCGGCTGGACTCGTCCCACAGGGTCAGGCCGGCGCAGCGGATCGAGGTCAGCAGCGTCAGGCGGCCGACGCCGCGCAAGGTCGGCTCGTCGCGCAACACCTGCGGCAGGCGGTAATAGGGGATGCGGCTATTCAGATGGTGCACGTGGTGGATGCCGATATTGGCGGTGAACCAACGCAGGATCGGCGGCAGATCGTAGTGGGATGAGCCGTGCAGGGCGGCGTCGTGGAAGTTCCAATCGTCGCCGCGCGCCCAATAGGTCTCCTCGAACTGGTGCTGAACGAAGAAGAGCCAGACCCCGGCCGAGGCCGCCAGCACCATCATCGGCAGATAGACCAGAAGGAAGGGCAGGACGCCGAAGATCATCATCATGCCGACGGCGAGCGCGGCTATGCCCAGATTGGTCGCCTGCACCGACAGCCAGGGCCGCCAGCCCTGGCGCATCATGCCGATCGGCATCCGGTGCTGCAGCAGGAACATGTAGGTGGGGCCAAGGCCGAACAGCACTAGCGGATGGCGATATAGCCAGTAGCCGAACTGCCTGATGCGCGGCAGGGCCCGGTATTCCTCGACGGTCAGGATCTCGACCGCGCCCAGGGTGCGCCGATCCAGCGCGCCCGAGCCGGCATGGTGCACCCCGTGCGCGTGGCGCCAATAGTCGAAGGGCGTCAGGGTCAGGACCCCGATGATGCGCCCGACCCAGTCGTTCAACGGCTTCCAGCGGAAAAAGGCGCCGTGGCTGCAATCGTGCTGGATCATGAACAGCCGCACCAGGAAGGCGGCCGCCGGCGCGACCAGCAACAGCCCCCACCAGACGTGATGCTTGAGCGCGATCCAGGCCAGGACCGAGATGGCGGCAAGGGGCGCGGCGGTGATGATCAGCTCAAGCGCGCCACGGGCGCCGCTGGGCCGGCTGTAACTGCGCAGCCGCTTGGCGACGGCTGTTGGGTCGAGCGTCATGAAGAGAAGGTCTTCCTCGCGGGAACGATAGAATCGCCGGCCCGGACCAGCGTGTGACCCAATGTAAGCCTTCGCGGCCCCTTTGGGGAGTGGAGGTTCCGCACCAAGCTGGGTCACTTTCTCGTCACCGCCTTGGCGAGCCCAAGGGTCGCCAAGAAAGTCATTGACCGGCGCCAGACAACCTAGCCTTGCTGATGGCTGGCTTATCGGGGGATGCGGTCATGAGTTTCATGCAGGCGATCACCAGCGGATTCAAACGCTATGTCGATTTCCAGGGGAGATCGTCGCGGTCGGAATACTGGTGGTGGTTTCTGTTCTCGGCCCTGATCAACTTCGCCCTCGGCTTCATACAGGGCCTCATCGAAGCGCTCTCCGGCGGCCCGAATGCCGCCTCGATGCTGTTTTCAGTCTTGTCGACCGTGGCGACCCTGGCGCTCTTCCTGCCCACCATAGCCATCGCCGTCCGCCGGCTTCACGACACCAACAGGTCCGGCTGGTGGTACCTGCTGGTCTTCACCATCATCGGCATCATTCCACTGCTGATCTGGTTCTGCACCCGCGGCACGATCGGCGAGAACCGCTTCGGTCCCGATCCGCTCGAAACGGACAAGCCGGACAGCCGACCGGAGGGCGCCTGGGCCACTTAGGGGCGCACAGCCTAGGGCGGCGCACCGCCCAGCCGCTTCAAGCCGGCCTGGGCCGGCCGCAGGTTCGGGTCGAGCTTCAGCGCCGCGCGATAGTCTGAGATGGCGTAGTCGTTGAAATTCTTCTCCTCATAGGCCGAGCCGCGATTGGCATAGGCGTCGGCGTAGTCGGGCTTCAACACCAGCGCGTGGCTGTAGTCGGCGATGGCCGCGTCGTGGTCGCCGCTGTCGTCATAGGCGTTGCCGCGATCGTTATAGGCCGCCACATAGTCGGGCTTCAGCGCGATCACCTTGCTGAAATCGGCGATGGCCAGATCGTAGGTCTTGGCCGCGTAATAGGCGATGCCGCGGTCGAGGTAGGCGGGCACGCTGGCGGGATCGAGCGAGATGGCCTTTGAGGCGTCTTCGATGGCCTTGTCGAGCTGACCCAGCCGGCGATAGGCGATGCTGCGGTTGTCGTAGGCGACGGCCTGGTTGACCGCCTCCTCCTGGCCGGACTCGACCACCGCGGTGCAGGCGGCAAGCTTGGTCTGCGGGTCGTCGCCGACGCAGTTGGTCTCGTCGGCGGTCTGCGCCAAGGCTGGCGCGGCGGCGGCGGCCAGGCCCAGGACCAGGGCGAGCAAGGCTGACTTCATGGCGGCAGGGCTCAATAGGGCCGATCGCCGATGACGGTGACCCGCTCCATCCGCCGCACGGCCGGCCAATAGTCCGACGCCGCATAGTGCTGGCTGGCGCGATTGTCCCAGAAGGCGATCGAATGGGCCTCCCAGCGGAAACGGCACTGGTATTCGGGGATCGCCGCCTGGGCATAGAGGTGTTTGAGCAGGGCGTCGGAGCTTGCCTTGTCGAGGCCGACAATGGACTGGGTGAAGGCGGCGTTGACGTAGAGCGCCTTCCTGCCCGTCTCCGGATGGGTGCGCACCACCGGATGCTCGACCATGGGATAGGCGGTGTTGAAGGCCTCGATCTCGGCCTCGCTCTTGCCCTGGCGGCGCATGCCGACCCGGAAATGCGCGAAGTCGTGCACGGCGACCGCGCCCTCGATCTCGGCCTTCACCGCGTCGGTCAGGCCCTCATGGGCCGCGTACATGTCGGCAAACAGCGTGTCGCCGCCCACCGGCGGGACCTCGACCGCGCGCAGCACCGAGCCCAGGGACGGCTCGATGCGCCAGGTGACGTCGCTGTGCCAGGTGTTCTCGCGGCCAGGGTGTTCGCGGTCGTGGGTGATGGCCAGGACCTCGGGAAAGCCGGGCTTGGACGGCGCGAAGGGGTGAACCTCCAGGTCGCCGAAATTGCGCGCGAAGGCCAGGTGTTGCTCGGTCGTGATGTCCTGGTCGCGGAAGAACAGCACCTTCCAGTCCAGCAGCGCCTGGCGCAGCGCGCCGCGGGCGGCCGCATCGATGGGCGCTGAAAGATCGACGCCGGAGACCTCCGCCCCGATGGTCGGCGTCAGCGGCGTCAGGGTCAGGCTCTCAAGGCGCAGGTTGCGCACCAGCTGGTTCATCGTTCCGTCCTTCGCCACGTCCCCCGCGCCACGAACCGTAGTCGCGCGTCGGGGCGCGGGCAAATCCCGACTGCGGGGAGGCCGCCTGCCTCAGTTGTCTTCGCCGCCGTCGGCGAGCCGCTTCATCCGCGCCAGGCGGTCGGGGTCGCCGGCCAGGTCCTCCTGCAACAGCGCATGGGCGCGGGCGAAATGGCCGCGCGCGAGCCGGCGGTGGTCCTCGGCGTCGGGTCCGATCGCCAGGGCCAGATGGAGTTCGCCCAGCTCTTCCTGGACGTAAGCGCCCGGGGTTCCGGCGTCCTGGTGCGCACGTTCCAGCACCTCCTGGGTGGCCAGGGCCTCGGCGAGCCGGCCCTGCAGTCGCAGCGTCCAGGCGACCATCCAGTGGGCGACGAGCACCCGCTTGGGATCGTCCTCCTCCCAAAAGCCGGCCGCGGTCTCGAAGGCCTCCAGGGCGTCGTCCAGGTCGCCCATCTCGTGAAAGGCCATGCCGATATTGTTCCACAGCGTGCCACGCCACTTGCGCGCATCGGGGTCCGCCGAGGCGGCGGCGAAATCCAGATCGTCCAGCATCAGCGAAACGCGTCTGGCCGGGTCGGGCTCGACCAGGGCGACCATGTGACGGGCGTCGACCGCGAACTGGTCCTCGCCCGCGGCCTGGGCCAGGGCCACGGCGCGCTCGAAAAAGGGCCTGGCCGCCTCCGGGCTGCCGCTGGAGCGCAGCACGCGGCC
>CALAEG010000476.1 GCA_937890965.1 uncultured Caulobacteraceae bacterium
ACGCCGGCCTGCGCGACGCCGACCTCGACCTGCTCAAGGCCCACGAGGTCGAGGTCATCATCGCGCGCTAAAGACTCCCGCTCATCCCCCGGGTTCGCGGGGATGAATGGATTAAAAACAGAGAGTTAGCTGCTGGTGATGTCTATCCGGCCCTTCAGCCGGATATCGACCGCCGAGGCCCCGATCAAAATGTCGTAGGCGCCCGGTTCCATGGACCAGCGGCCGGCGGTTTCGTCGTAGTGGGCGAAGGCGCGGTCGGTGAGGCTGAAGGCGACGGTCTGGCTCTCGCCGGGCTTGAGTTCGATCTTGGCGAAGGCTTGCAGCCCCTTGGGCGGCGTGGGCTTGGACGGGTTCACCGGGCCGACATAGAGCTGCACGGTCTCGGCCGCCGTTCGCTTGCCCCTATTGGTCAGCTTGATCGTCACCTCGACCGGCGCGCCCGCCGCCGTCTGCGGCGCGGCCAGATCGGCATAGGCGAATTCGCCATAGGTCAGGCCGTGGCCGAAGGCGAACAGCGGCGCGATGCCTTGCTGGTCATAGTGCCGGTAGCCGACCGCGAGGCCCTCGCCATAATTGACGCTGTCGCCGCCCGGATAGAAGCCGTACGCCGGATTGTCTTCCAGCCGTTTGGGGAAGGTGACCGGCAGCCGCCCCGACGGCGAGACCTCGCCAAGCAGGATGCTGGTCAGGGCGTCCGGGCCTTCCTCGCCCGGCAGCCAGACCTGGACGACGGCGGCGACCTTGTCGATCCAGGGCATGGCCATGGCCGCGCCGGCGTTGACCACCACCACCGTGCGCGGATTGGCGGCGGCGATCTGCTCGATCAGCAGGTCCTGTTCGCCGGGCAGATCGATGCTCTTGCGGTCGTAGCCCTCCGATTCCGTGGTCGAGGCCGAGCCGACCACCAGGACGACCGTGTCGGCCTGCCTGGCTGCGGTCACCGCCGATTCGATCTCGCCCGGCGGCTGGCGCAGGCCCAGCGACACGGTCTCGAACCCGGCCCCCGGCCGTTTCGGGGCCCAGACATATTCCAGGCTGAAACGGTAGGCCTGGCCGGCCTTGAGTTCGACCGCGGCGGTGCGGCGAAGGGCGGCCGAGCCGGTCGGATCGTTGGCGTCGTCCTGGCCGCCGTCGGAAAAGCCGATCACCGTCTCATCGCCGACGAGCACCTGGCAGGGGCCGTCGCCGCGCACCGAAAACTCATGGGCGCCGTCCTTCACCGGCCAGAAGAAACCGCTCCAGCGCAGGGCGGCGAAGCGGTTGGCGGAAGCCCTTGGCCCGTGGGTCGAGATCCAGCGCAGCAGGCGGCGCTCGTGGTTGGTCCGCACCGGTTCGCCCGAGAAATCCGCGCTGGCGAAATATTCCGCCGTCAGCCCCGGCGCCTCGCGGGCCTCGGTCGGGCTGAACATGCGCGCCTGGGCCTGCGGCGGCACCGGCTCGGCGTCGCCGCCCTGGGCGTAGATCAGCTTGGCCGTCGGCAGGCGGGCGCCCAGGCTTTCCAGCGGCGTCGGCCAGCGGTCGGTGGAGACGCGCGAGCTGCCGTCGCCCTGCAGCCGGATGAAGTTGGCGTTCGGCCCGATCACCGCCAGGATCTTGATGGCGTCGGCGCTCAAGGGCAGTAGATCGCCCTGGTTCTTCAGCAGGACAATGGCCTCCTCGGCCGCGCGCCGGGCGATATGCCGGTGCCGGTCGCTGCGCAACTCGCCATCGACCTTGGTCCCGTCCAGCAGGCCGGCGCGCAGGATGAGGCGGATCAGCCGCCGCGCCGCGTCGTCGATCCGCGCCTCGGGGACCTGGCCGGACTGGACCGCAGCGAGCAGCTTGGCGCCGAAATAGACCGGCGGTCCGGGCATTTCGAGATCCAGGCCGTGGCTGGCCGCCGGAACGGTCGAGTGCACCGCGCCCCAGTCGGAAACCACCGCGCCGTCATAGGCCCATTCGCCCTTCAATATGTCCTGCAGCAGGTGTGGGTTCTCGCTGGCATAGGTTCCGCGCAGCTTGTTGTAGGAGGCCATCACCGTCCACGGATTGGCGGCTTTGACGGTGGCCTCGAAGGCGGAAAGATAGATCTCGCGCAAGGTCCGCTCGTCGACCTCGACGCTGACGTCCATGCGGCGTTCTTCCTGATTGTTGGCCGCATAGTGTTTCAGCGAGGCGCCGATCCCCTCGCCCTGCAGGCCCTCGACAAAGCCGATGGCCAGTTCGGCGGTCAGATAGGGGTCTTCCGAATAGGTCTCGAAATTGCGCCCCCAGAGCGGCGTACGGACGATGTTGATGGTCGGGGCCAGCACCACTTGGTCGCCGAGCGCGATGGCCTCGCGCGCGATGGCGCCGGCCACCTCGCGGGTCAGGTCGGGGTTGAAGGTGGCGGCCAGCGCCACGGCGACGGGAAAGACCGTCGCCATCTGGCCGGTGTTGGAGCGCACCCCGGTCGGCCCGTCGCTCATGCCAAGGGACGGTACGCCCAGGCGCTCGATTCCCTCCAGCCTGAAGGCCGCCGCGCCGGCCATCAGCGCGACCTTTTCCTCCAGCGTCAGCCGCCCGAACAGATCCTCGACCCGGGTCTCCAACCCCCGCGACGGGTCCTGATAGGCGGTTTGCGGCGCGGTTGTGACGTCGGACGCCATGGCGGGCTCCTCCAGATTCAACTGAAAAACTAGCTACGCCGCCGCGCGGATGGCGTCCATCAAGGTGAGGTTGGCGATGGCGTCCGCGCCGCCGGTCAGGGGTTCGACGCCGCCTTGCATCACCGCGACCAGGTGTTCGAGCTGGGCGGCATAGGTGGTGGGACCGTCGGTCGGCTCGCTTCGCGTCTGGTCGCCAATCCGCACCCGGAACGAACAGTCCATCTGCGGTCCGACGAAGTTGCGGATGCTGAGTTCGCCGTCCTCGCCGCTCAGGGTCAGGGAGGCGTCGAAGCGTTCGGCGACCATCGAGCAGCTCAGGCTGGCCTGCAGATCGACGGGAAAGCGAAGGTCGGCGGAAGTGGTTGCGTCGACCCCCTCCCTCATCTCGATCCTGGCCGCTGTGACTTCGGGTTCTGCGCCGATCAGGGTGCGAAGCGCGTGCGCCGGATAGCTGCCAAGGTCGCCAAGCGCGCCGCCGCCCTGGTCGGCGCGCCAGCGGATCTCGTCCGCCGAATAGGGGATAGTAACG
>CALAEG010000477.1 GCA_937890965.1 uncultured Caulobacteraceae bacterium
ATAGGGAGATACGGACATGGTACATGCGACGGCTGCCGCTTGCCACGGCGCATGGGTGCAGCCCGTGAACCGGTGGCAGGGCGCCCCCAACTCCATCCACAACGACGAGGTGGCCCGCAAGATCGGGATGCGCGGCGGCACCATTCCCGGAACCGTACACCTGAACCACTTCCGCCCGCTGCTGGACGAGCTGTTCGGCGACCGGTGGCTGATCAATGGCGCGATCAGCATGTTCTACACCTACGCCACGAGCCACCTGGAGGACGTCCGGGCGGTGATCAAGGCGCCTCTCGGCCGGTGCTGGGACGAGGACGCCTTCTTCCCCGCCTGGGTCGAGACGCCCGATGGCAAGACCGTCTGCAAGGGCACCGTCTCGATCGGATCGCCACCGACGCCCAACTACGTGCGGGGCCTGCCGCTGGACTCCGCGCGCCCTGGCGCCAACCGGATCGCCGCGGCGGTGAAAGTCGGGACTGAGCTGAAACAGCTCGAGGACTTCGTCGTCGAGAACGGCGAGGACGGGATCGTGCGCGAGCCCCAGTCGATGTACGGCGCCCTGATGTCGAACTTCCTCCGCGGCCAGATCGCCCAGCCGGCCGTCGGGTTCTTCGGCGCCACCGAGGTGGCGCTGCGCCACGGACCCATCCGGACCAACACACCCTATGTGAAGACTGGCCGGGTCGTCTGTGTCGGGGTGACAGACAAGACCGAGTTCGTCTGGGTCGACTCCGAACTGACCGACGCCGCGGGACGCCGCGTCGCCGAGATGCGGCACCTCACGCGCTGGATGAAGGCGTCATCGCCCCTGTGGAAGGACTGACGGCCAAGGCGGGAGCGGTCAGATGGCGGACGGCGCGACGACGATTGCGGATCTCAAGGAACTGGGCCGCGAGGTGAACGAGGCGGCCGAGGTCGGCATGCAGCCGGCGGTGTGGGCGAGGCTGCAGCCGGACAGGGTGGCGATCTACGACTACACCGGCCAGGACCGCACCTTCGGCGAGCTCAACGCCAACGCCAACCGCGTAGCGCGCCTGCTGAGGGATGCTGGATTGCGAGCGGGAGACTCGGTCGCGCTCGCCTGCAGCAACCGGGCGGAGTTCTGCGACGTGCTGCTCGGCGTATTGCGCGTCGGCATGCGCTGCACGCCGGTGAACTGGCACCTGACCGGCGACGAGGTCGGCTATGTCGTCAAGGACTGCGAGGCCAAGGCGTTCTTCGCCGACGCGCGGATCTCCCGGGCGGCCGAGACGGCGGCGGCGCAGTGGCCGGACCTGGTCCTGAAAGTCGCGATCGGCGGCCCGATCGCCGGCTTCGAGCCCTACGACACCAGCCTGACGCCGCTCGACGCCGCAGATATCGGCGATCCGGTGCGCGGCTACACCATGCTCTACACCTCGGGCACCACGGGCCGGCCGAAGGGCGTCTTCAAGCCCGGTGTCGTCTATGGCGCCTTCCAGCCGGAGGCCGACCGCGAGAACGACATCTACCTCTGCACCGGGCCGGCCTATCACGCCGCGCCGCTGGCCGGGAACGTGCGGGCGCCGCTGATGAACGGTCTGCCGATCGTTTTCCTCGACCGGTGGGACAGCGAGGAGGTGCTGCGCCTCATCGAGGCCCGCCGCATCACCCACTCGCACTTCGTGCCGATCATGTTCCAGCGGCTGCTGGCTTTGCCTGAGGAGGTTCGGAGCCGCTTCAACCTGTCATCGCTGAAGCGGATCAACCACGGCGCCGCGCCCTGTCCGCCCGAGGTGAAGCGGGCGATGATCGAATGGCTGGGCCCTGTGCTCAGCGAGTACTACGCAGGGTCGGAGGGCGGCGCCGGGTTTACGGTGCAGTCCAAGGAGTGGCTGACCAAGCCCGGCACCGTCGGCAAACGCCCGAGCCCGGACGCGGCCAAGATCATCAATGACGCGGGCGAGGAATGTACGACCGGCGTGGCGGGCACGATCTACATGCGCGTGCCGCAGACCGGCTTCCAGTACTACAAGGACGAGAAGAAGACCCAGGCCTCGCGGCTCGGCGACTATTTCACCCTAGGCGATATCGGCTACCTCGACGACGACGACTATCTCTTCCTGACGGGCCGCAGCGCCGAGACGATCATCGCCGGCGGCGTCAATATCTACCCGCAGGAAGTCGACAACGAACTGATCAAACATCCCGCGGTTGAGGACAGTTGCACCATCGGCGTGCCGCACGATGAGTACGGCGAGGAGGTGCGCGCGGTGATTCAGCTGAAGGCGGGCTTCGAGCCCAGCGAGGCGACGCGCGCCGAGATTCTCTCCTTCGCGGCCGCCAGTCTGGCGAAGTTCAAGATTCCCCGGGGGCTCGACTTCGTGGACGAACTGCCGCGCAGCGCCGCTGGCAAGATCTTGCGCAACCGCGTGCGCGAACCCTATTGGGCGGGGCGCGCGCGGCAGATCTGACACGCAAGACGTGCTCCCCGGCCAGCAGCGGACCTTCCAATCGCCGGCTATGGGATCGAGCGCGGACCTTGAGGGCGTCAGAGTGCCGACCAGCCACCATCAGAGGTGAGAACGGCGCCGTTGATGTTGCGCGCCTCGTCGCTGGCCAGGAAGGCGATCGCCGCCGCGATGTCCTCGGCCTGGGCGGGCGCCGGCACGACGGTCCGCAACAGCTGCCCCTGTCGGTCGATCGCGAGCGCTGATTTCATCGCCCCCTCGATGCTGGTGCGGACACCGCCTGGGGCGATCGCGTTCACCCGGACCCCGTCCTTAGCGTACATGAAGGCCGCGCTGCGGCTTTGTTGCACGGATCGCGCATACGGCCCAAAGGGCGCTTGCTGGGGCGCAGCTCGGCTTCAAGTCCCGGACGATCATGCCATTCAAGCTTAACGGGAAGGGTCGCGCTCACATTCCTCGGGCCAGATACAAGGTCCGAAATTGGCGGTCG
>CALAEG010000478.1 GCA_937890965.1 uncultured Caulobacteraceae bacterium
TGTTCCGCTGCAACCTGGCCTGCGCCGGCTGCGGCAAGATCGACTATCCGGACGAGATCCTCAACCAGCGCCTGAGCTACGACCAGTGCATGGAGGCGATCGACGAGTGCGGCGCGCCCGCGGTCTCCATCGCCGGCGGCGAGCCGCTGCTGCACCGGGATATGCCGAAGATCGTCAAGGGCTTCATCGCCAAGAAGAAGTTCGTCATCCTCTGCACCAATGCGCTTCTGCTGACCAAGAAGATCAAGGATTACGAGCCCAGCCCCTATTTCACCTGGTCGATCCACCTGGATGGCGACCAGGCCATGCACGACAAGTCGGTCTGCCTGGACGGGGTCTATGAAAAGGCGGTCGAGGCGATCCAGCTGGCCAAGTCCAAGGGCTTCCTGGTCCAGATCAACTGCACCCTGTTCGACGGCGCCGACCCCGAGCGGGTGGCCACCTTCTTCGACGAGATGACCGAGCTGGGCCTGAACGGCATCACCATCTCGCCGGGCTATTCCTACGAGCGCGCGCCAGACCAGGAGCACTTCCTCAACCGGGAAAAGACCAAGAACCTGTTCCGGGAGGTGTTCAAGCGCGGCGACGGCGGCAAGAAATGGTCCTTCACCCAGTCGGGCCTGTTCCTGGATTTCCTGGCCGGCAATCAGTCCTATCAGTGCACGCCCTGGAGCATGCCGCTGCGCACCGTCTTCGGTTGGCAAAAGCCCTGCTACCTGCTGGGCGAAGGCTACGCCAAGACCTTCACGGAGCTGATGGAGGACACCAAGTGGGAGGACTACGGCGTCGGCAATTACGAGAAGTGCGCCGATTGCATGGTCCACTGCGGCTTCGAGGGCTCGGCCGTCGCCGACGGGGTGAAGAACCCGCTGAAGCTGCTCGCCGTCTCGATGCGCGGCGTCAAGACCGATGGGCCGATGGCCAAGGACATCTCGCTGGAAAACCAGCGCCCGGCCGAGTTCGTCTTTTCAGGCCACGTTGAGCGGAAGCTGGCCGACATAAGAGCGACCCAGCCCCGGGCCAAGAAAGTCGCGGCCACGACGTAGTTCGCGGAACGCCTTTCCGGCCTCGGCCCCGACGCGGATCAGCGCCGGCAGCTGGCGCGGATCGGCGGCCAGCGCGCGCAAGACCGCGCCGATATCCATGCTCCCGTCAGCCGCCATCCCGGCCTGCGCCGCCCTGGGCAGGCTGCGACCCGCCGCATCCGACACCACCCGCGCGACGGCGAAGGGTAGGTTGTGACGGGCCGCGACCGCGGCGGCGATATGGGATTCCATATCTACGGCGATGGCGCCAGTGGCTGTATGCGCGTCGGCCTTGGCCGCGACATCCGCGATCATGGTGTCAGAACCCAGCATAGGTCCGGTCTGCGCCCGCAGGGCCTTGACCAGGGTCGCGGACCATTCCGCATCGGTCTGACAAATATTTCGGTTAGAAATCACTTCGCTCGCGACCACCCAGTCGCCCGGTTTGAGGTCGGGCGCCAACGCCCCGCACAACCCCATGCTGATCACCGCCGAAGCATCCCCGGCCGCCTCTTCCAGCTCCCGCTCCAGCCGCGCCCCGTCGCCGCCCCCGGCCACGACCAGGACGCCCGCGCCTTCAAGGATGTTCAGCTCCTGCTTCAGGCCGGTGGCGACCAGGATCATCACATGCCGAAGACGACCTGGCGGTCGTTGGAGCGCTTTAGGTTGCGGTAGCGGGCCACCGCCCAGAGCGGGAAGAACTTCGGATAGCCGTGGTAGCGCAGATAGAAGACCCGCGGGAAACCGCCGCCCGTGTAGGCGTCCTGGGTCCAGGTCCCCTCCGCCGTCTGGGTCGCCATCAGATAGGCCACGCCGCGCGCCACGGCCGGATGATCGACGTCTCCGACCGCCATCAGCCCGATCAGCGCCCAGGCCGTCTGGGTCGGGTTGGAGGCGAAGGGCTTGTAGCCCCTATAGTCCAGGGCATAGCTCTCGCAGTCCTCGCCCCAGCCGCCGTCGGCGTTCTGGATCGCCGCCAGCCAGTCCACCGCCTTGCGCACCACCGGCGCATCCGGATCGACCCCAGCCGCGTTCAGCGCGCACAGCGTCGACCAGGTCCCATAGATATAGTTGACCCCCCAGCGGCCGAACCAACTGCCGTCCGGCTCCTGCTCGCGCTCCAGATAGGCCAGCGCGCGGGCCATGCGCGGGCTGTCCTTGGCCTCACCGAGCTGGGCCAGCATGGAGACGCAGCGCGCGGCGACGTCCACCGTCGGCGGATCGAGCAGGGCGCCGTGGTCGGCGAATGGGATGTTGTTGAGGTAGTGATAGGTGTTGTCGGCGTCGAAGGCGCCCCAGCCGCCGTTTTTGCTCTGCAGCCCCTCGATCCATTCCGCGCCGCGCGAAATCGCTTCGTCATAGCCCGAGCCGGCGCCCAGGCGGGTCCGCGCCCGGTCCATGGCCATGACCACCACCGCGGTGTCGTCCGTGTCCGGATAGTGGGGGTTGTTGTACTGGAAGGCCCAGCCGCCCGGCCGCACGTCTGGCCGCTCTCCGGCCCAGTCGCCCTTGACGTCCAGCACCTGCCGCGGCTTCAGCCAGTCCAGGCCGCGCAGCGCTTCGGC
>CALAEG010000479.1 GCA_937890965.1 uncultured Caulobacteraceae bacterium
TACCCGCCCGCCTACCCGCCCAACTACCCGCCCGTCGGCTGACCCGCTCTCGAGCCGGCGCGCCTGTCCTCCGCTGCCCCAAGGCGGCGTCGCCTCCCTGTCGATTCCTGTCGAGCAGGGGCGCTGGTCATAGCATTAGAGGCTGCCGAAAAGTCTTTTCGGATTAGCGTGGGGTTGGTAACCTAAGGCTTTAGCCCTGAGCCTCCCACGAATAACCGCCCCTAATCAATTTGGGCTTTAGCCCCGGGCCTTCTTCCTGCGCTGCTGCCGGCCTTTCTCATCACCCTCGCAAGCTGCTGTGATTCGTGTTCCCTCCGGCCTGTGGCGCTATGGGTGCGGTAAACTGAAGGTGGCGCACATTTGCGCCTCCCGCACGTTTCCGTCCATTCCAAGCAACGAGACAGGACAACCCATCGCTTTGAGCAGCACCCAGACCAGCGCCCACACCATTCCGACTCCCCCCGGCGTCGACCCGAACCAGACCCCAGCCCCGACTCCGACCCCGCCTGCGTCCATCCCGGTGCTGGCCGCGGAGCCCATAGATGCCCCGGCTGCAAAGCCTGCCGTGAAGCCCGTGCCGAAGCCGATCTTCAACATCGCCATCATCGCCCACGTCGATCACGGCAAGACCACCCTAGTGGACGCGATGCTGCGCCAGAGCGGGACTTTTCGCGCCAACGAGGCCGTCGCCGAACGCGTCATGGACTCGAATGACCTGGAGCGCGAGCGCGGCATCACCATCCTGGCCAAGAACACCGCGCTCTATTATCACGACAACAAGATCAACATCGTGGACACGCCCGGCCACGCGGACTTTGGCGGCGAGGTGGAGCGCGCGCTGAAGATGGTGGACGGCGTTCTGCTGCTGGTCGACGCGTCCGAGGGACCGCTGCCGCAGACGCGCTACGTGCTTTCGAAGGCGCTGGAGGCCAAGCTGACGCCGCTGGTGGTCATCAACAAGATCGACCGTCCCGACGCCCGCCCGCAGGAGGTGCTGAACGAGGTCTACGACCTGTTCATCGACCTGGACGCGGACGAGGACATGCTCGACTTCCCCGTCCTCTATACCAACGGCAAGGTGGGCACCGCGACGCTCGACCTCGCCACGCCGGGCACCGACCTGCAGCCGCTGTTCGAGCAGATCATCCGCACCATTCCGGTGGCCAAGGGCGATCCCGACGGCCCGCTGCAGATCCTGGTGACCAACCTCGACTACTCCGATTACCTGGGCAGGCTGGCCATCGGCCGCGTCTTCAACGGCACCATGCGCACCGGCGAGCAGTACAACGTCGCGCGCCTGGACGGCGGCTTCTCCACCCACAAGATCACCAAGCTGTTCAGCTTCTCCGGCCTCAAGCGCATCGACATCGACGAGACCCAGACCGGCGACATCGTCGCCATCGCCGGCATTCCCGGCATCACCATCGGCGAGACCTTCTGCGACCTGGAAAACCCCAAGCCGCTGCCGGGCATCAAGATCGACGAACCCACCATCGCCATCCAGTTCAACGTCAACAACTCGCCCTTCGCCGGCCGCGAAGGCCGCTGGGTCACCTCGCGCAACCTGCGTGATCGGCTGGACAAGGAACTGCTGACCAACGTCTCGCTCAAGATGCAGGAGACCGGCTCGCCCGACACCTTCAAGGTCCTGGGCCGCGGCGAATTGCAGCTCGCCATCCTGATTGAAATCATGCGGCGCGAAGGCTTCGAGATGATGGTCTCGCGGCCGGAGATCGTCACCAAGCGCATCGACGGCCAACTCATGGAGCCGGTCGAGCAGTTGATGATCGACATCCCGGAGAACTTCGTCGGCACCGTCATCGAGAAGCTGGGCCCGCGCAAGGGCGAGATGACCAAGATGACCAACCACGGATCGGGCCGCGTCCGCATGGAGTTCCGCATTCCCTCGCGCGGCCTCATCGGGCTGCGCTCTGAAATGCTGACTGAGACGCGCGGCACGATTGTGATGAACGCGATCCTCGACGGCTATATCGACTACCAGGGTGAAATCCCGCAGCGCGTCTCCGGCGCACTCATCTCCGATCGCCAGGGAACTACAACCACCTATGCGTTGGATGGGCTTCAAGACCGCGGCACGCTGTTCGTCCCCGATGGCGCCGAGGTTTACGAGGGCATGGTCATCGGCGAGCACTCCCGCGACAACGACATCGACGTGAACTGCGTGCGCGAAAAGAAGATGTCCAACATGCGCGCGTCAGGTTCCGACGAAGCTATCCGCCTGGTGCCCTATCGCAACCTCACGCTGGAGCAGTCCATCGAGTTCATCGCCGACGACGAGCTGGTGGAAGTCACGCCAAAATCCCTCCGC
>CALAEG010000480.1 GCA_937890965.1 uncultured Caulobacteraceae bacterium
GTTCTCGGACCAGTGGTACATCAGCGACTACTACGACTATGACCTTCCCGTGCCGCCTTACGGCTATGAGTGGATCCGCAACGGGCCGGATGCGCTCTTGGTGGACATCGGTAGCGGCGAGGTTGTCGAGTCGGTGCCCGGCATCTTCTACTAGCCGGTCTTGCCAAGGTCGAAGCGGAGCCCCCGGAGCCAGTCTCCGGGGGTTTCGTCGTCTGGCGCCGGCTTGACGGGGCGTGGAAAAAACGGTCGAAAGCGGCCCTCGCGCGCGGGCCCATCGCCAGCGTGTTCCCATCCCGCGCCTTCGGAGACCCTGACCATGCGCGTCTATTACGATCGCGACGCCGATCTCGCCCGCATCCTCGACAAGAAGATCGCCATTGTCGGCTATGGCAGCCAAGGCCATGCCCATGCGCTCAACCTGCGGGATTCAGGCGTAAAAAACGTCGCGGTGGCGCTGCGCCCCGGCTCTGAATCGGCCAAGAAGGCCGCGAGCGAAGGCCTGACCGTGATGACCACGGCCGAGGCCGCCGCCTGGGCCGACATGCTGATGATGCTGGCCCCCGACGAGGTGCAGGGCGAGATCTACCGCGCCGACATCGCCCCCAATATCCGCGATGGCGCGGCCCTGCTGTTCGCCCACGGGCTGAACATCCACTTCCGCCTGATCGAGCCCAAGCCCAGCATCGACGTCCTGATGGTCGCGCCCAAGGGCCCCGGCCACACCGTGCGCGGCGAATACGTCCGTGGCGGCGGCGTGCCCTGTCTGATCGCGGTCAGCCAGGACGCCACCGGCGGCGCGCTCGACTTGGGTCTGGCCTATGCCTCGGCCATCGGCGGCGGCCGCTCGGGCATCATCGAGACCAATTTCCGCGAGGAGTGCGAGACCGACCTGTTCGGCGAACAGAGCGTGCTGTGCGGGGGCCTGGTCGAGTTGATCCGCGCCGGGTTCGAGACCCTGGTCGAGGCCGGCTATGCGCCGGAAATGGCCTATTTCGAATGCCTGCACGAGGTGAAGCTGATCGTCGACCTGATCTATGAGGGCGGCATCGCCAATATGGACTATTCCGTCTCCAACACCGCCGAGTACGGCCAGTACGTCTCCGGTCCCCGCGTGGTGACGGCCGAGACCAAGGCCGAGATGAAGCGGATCCTGGAGGACATCCAGTCCGGCCGCTTCGTGCGCGACTGGATGCTCGAATGCGCCGCCGGCCAGCCCAGCTTCAAGGCCACCCGGCGCCGCAACGCCGAGCATCCGATCGAAGAGGTGGGCGCGCGGCTGCGGGCCATGATGCCCTGGATCAGCAAGAACGCCCTGGTCGACAAGGCGAAGAACTAGGCGGGCGCGCGCCAGTCCTCGACTACGAGACGCTCGACGCGCCCGAACTCGCGTCGATTGCTGGTCACAAGCGTCCAGTCTCGGGCCAGGGCTTGTCCCGCGATCAGGAGATCGTAAGCTCTGATCATCTGCCCCGTGCTGGCCAGCTGTGACTTGAGGCGAGCCGCTTCGTCGGCGTCATCGGAATCGAACGGCGCCACGCGTATCGTCGTCAGCAACCGCTCAAACGCCGGTTGTTGCTGGGCGTGCCGGTCTGATCGCTCCATGCCAAATTTGAACTCGAACAGCGAGATCGTGGAAAGATGGAGTTCTGTTTCCTCGGATATAGCGCTGAGATAGCGATTTGTGACTGTTAGAGATCCGCGGACGAGTTCGATGAGCGTGTCGGTGTCGAGCAGCTTGGCGCTCAATCGAATCGGCTCCAGTCGCGCTCTTGAGGCGGAGGCTGTTCACGACCATTCGGCATGAAGTCTTCGCCGAACGCGCTCTGAATTTCCGCCAGCCAGGCTCGCATCTCAGCTGTGGTCTTGCGCGGGCGCTCAGGGGTGATGACGACCTCGTCGCCCTGCCAGCGAATGTGCACCTTGTCGCCCGGCATGCGGAATTCCTTTGGCAGCCTGACCGCCTGGCTTCCACCGACCTTGAAGAGCTTGGCCTCGGCCATACGAGCCTCCTATAGCTAACAATGTTATACATTCAGGTGGCCTAGGTCCAGTCCAGCGCCACCTCGCCACGCAGGATGGCCTCGGTCCGGGCGGTGTGCTTGGCCTCGGACCGGTCGTGCAGGACGAGCGCCGGCAACAGCTTCAGCGGCGCCTTGCCGGTCTTGATGGCGCGCACCAGCACCCGCTTGGCCGGCTGGTCGGCGAAGGGCTGGATGGGGCGGATACAGATCGAGCCGGCCTTGGATGCCAGCCCGCCAAGGATGTCGCCCAGCCGATCGGCGCGGTGGACCAGGGTGATGGTCCCGCCCTCGCGCACGGCCTTGACGAGGAAGTCGAGCCAGGCGGCCAGGCCCTCCGGCGCGATATAGGCGTCCTTGCGCGCCGGATGCGGCCCGCGGAGGGTGTTCGCGTCGTCGAAGAAGGGCGGATTGGCCTGGACCGCGTCGAAGGGCGGCAGGCCCAGCGTCCGAAACCCGGCCGCCACGTCGCCGCCGACCGCCGCCACGCGATCGTCCATGCCGTTCAGGGCGATGTTTTCCTTGGCCAGGGCCAGGGCCCTTGCGTCGCGCTCGACGCCGGTGAAGCGCGCGCCCGGCCGCCGCGCCGCCGCCGCCAGCAGCACAGCCCCGACCCCGCAGCCGGCCTCCAGCACCCGTTCGCCCGGTTTCGCGTCGCAGGCGGCGGCCAGCCGCGCAGCGTC
>CALAEG010000481.1 GCA_937890965.1 uncultured Caulobacteraceae bacterium
CCCGTCGAGCCCAGAACCGTGATCGTCTTTGGCTTGCTCAATGCACCCACCCCGCTGTCTTTTTCGGCGACGCCGAGGCCGCAGTCTAAGCCCTTTCAACGCCCTGCCGACCAAAAACACACGGATGAGCGCCGATCGGGCGGCGACGGCCAACATCCGGGTACGGCGTGGCCAAACGAGCTTGACGGAACATTTCCGGGCTTGCGGCGCTTTGCCTGTGATCCCACGTCGAGTAGGCTTGAACGGGGGCCTGGAGAACGCGTGAACGCTCGATGACCGATGCGGATCAGCTGAGCCCTAGGCGTGTGCTGTGCGTCTCGCCACGCTATGCGCCGTCGTTCGGCACGTTTGAATACGCCTATGAGCTGATGAAGGACATCAAGGCCTTCATGCCGCCGCAAGGCCTGCTGGTCATCGCCGCCGCCCTGCCCGCCTCGTGGTCGGTCCGTTTCATCGACGAAAACATGTCGCCGGCCACCGACGCCGACTTCGCCTGGGCCGAGGTGGTGTTCGTCAGCGGCATGCACATCCAGCGCCAGCGGATGCACGACATCTGCGATCGCGCGCACAGGGCCGGCCGGGTCGCGGTGCTCGGCGGCCCATCGGTCTCGGCCTGCCCGGACTATTATCCGGACTTCGACTACCTGCACATCGGCGAGCTGGGCGACGCCACCGTGGCGCTGTTCGCCCGCCTGGCCGAGGATTGCTCACGGCCGGCGCGGCAGGTGGTGATGACCACCAAGGAAAAGCGGCCGCTCACCGAATGCCCGCCGCCGGCCTATGAGCTGGCCGAGATCGATCGCTATTTCCTGGGCAGCATCCAGTTCTCCTCCGGCTGCCCCTATCAGTGCGAATTCTGCGACATTCCAGGGCTTTACGGCCGCGTTCCGCGCCTGAAATCGCCGGAACAGATCGTCCGCGAGCTCGACAAGCTGCTCGAGCACGGCGTCAACAACGCGGTCTATTTCGTCGACGACAACTTCATCGCCAATCGCCGGGCGGTGAAGGAGCTCTTGCCCCACCTGATCGCCTGGCAGCAGCGCAACGGCTACGCCATCTCCTTCGCCTGCGAAGCCACGCTGAACATCGCGCGCGCCACCGACCTTTTGGCCATGATGCGCGAAGCCGGCTTCGACACGGTCTTCTGCGGCATCGAGACGCCGGAACCCGAGGCGCTGAAGGCGATGTCCAAGGCGCACAACATGATGGTGCCGATCCTGGAGGGCATCGAGACCCTGAACCGCTACGGCATGGAGGTGGTCTCCGGCATCATCCTCGGCCTCGACACCGACACGCCTCAGTCAGGGCAGAGCATTCTCGACTTCATCGAGATTTCGCGCATTCCGATGCTGACCATCAACCTGCTGCAGGCCCTGCCGCAGACGCCGCTGTGGGACCGGCTGGCGCGCACCGGGCGGCTGATCCACGACGACGATCGCGAATCCAATGTCGACTTCCTGCTGCCTTACGACGAGGTGGTAGCCATGTGGCGCGACACCATGGCCCGCGCCTACGACCCCGCCACCCTGTTCGCCCGCTACGAGCATCAGGTTCTGACCACCTACGCCAACCGCTTTCCAAGGCCGGCCAGCAAGCAGCGGGTCTCCTGGCACAATGTCAGCATGGGCCTGAGCCTGCTGGCCAAGATCATCTGGAAGGTCGGGGTGCGCAGCGACTATCGCCGCGCCTTCTGGGCCTTCGCCTGGCCGAAGCTGAAGCGCGGCCAGATCGAGCCGGTGATCCAGGCCGGCCTGGTCTCGCGCCACCTGATCCGCTTCGCTCGCGAAGCCGCCTCGGGCGAGATGAACGCTTCCTACTATTCGGCCAAGCTGCGCGATCCGATAAAAATCGCCGCCGAATAGGGCTCCGGAGGCCGCGCACAGACGGTGGCGGATTAACCCCCGGTTGAGCATAACGCCCAAACAATCTGCACAGTTCCATGCGTTATGTGATATTATGACATTGGCGGCCGTGTGAGGGATTTCCGTTCAGGCCGAATTCAACGGAATTCCCCCACAGATCGGCATTTTCGCGAAATCGCGGCCGCCGAAGGAGTGGCCAATGGCGGCCATCGGCCCGCAAACCGAAGCCATGCACGGCTTGGCGCGTGGGCTGATCGACGCCTCTCAGCAACCCATGCTGCTGTTCGACGCCGACCTGCGCGTGGTGGGCGCCAGCCACTCCTTCTGCGCCGCCTTCGGCCTGCCTCATGATCAGGTCCACGGTCGGCGCGTCGCCGAACTCGGCAAGGGCGAGTGGAATTTTCCGCAACTTCGCCTGCTGCTGGAAAACGCGCGCTTGGACGGCCCGGAGCTGGGCGGCTACGAAACCGATCTGGTCCGGGGCGTCATTGCGCGACGTGTGGTGATCGACGTCCAGAACGTGGTCTATGGCGACGAGCACGACGCGCTCATCCTGCTGACCGTCAACGACGTAACCGAGGCGCGGCGGGTGGCGGAGACCAATGTGGCGCTGCTGCTCGAGAAGGACGGCCTGCTCAGGGAGCGCGACGTGTTGCTGCAGGAAATGCAGCACCGGATCGCCAACAGCCTGCAGATCATCGCCAGCGTGCTGCTGCTGAAGGCGCGCGCGGTGAAGTCGGAGGAGACCAAACGCCATCTGCGCGACGCCCACGATCGGGTCATGTCCGTCGCCGCCGTGCAGCAGCACCTGCAGCAGAGCCTGGGCGACGTCGAGGTGAACCACTACCTCACCAAGCTTTGCAACAGCCTGGCCAGCTCGATGATCCGCGAGTCACGGCCGCTGAGCCTTGACGTGCGCGCCGACGAAGCCCTGATCAATTCGCGCGCGGCGGTCAGCCTCGGCCTGATCGTCACCGAACTGGTCATCAACGCCCTGAAACACGCCTTTCCCCATGGTCGGGGTGGGCTGATCCTGGTCGAATACAGGGTCGAACCGTCGGGATGGGTCCTATCGGTGACCGACGATGGGGTCGGCATGCCGGCCAAGGGGGTCAAGGTCGGCCTGGGCACCACCGTTGTTCAGGCGCTCGCCCAGCAGGTCGGGGCAGAGGTGGCGATTTCCGATGCCGCGCCAGGCGCCAGGGTGGCCCTGACCCATCTCGCGACTGTCGCCGCCTGACCTAACGGCGCCCTTTGCCTCGCCGACCGCGCGGCCTAAGCGTGGCCCGAAACCGCTTGGGGGAACGATGACAGGGGCGAAGATCGGCAGGACCATCGCGGACTCGACGCCCTGGTGGCCCGCCAAGCGCAAGGCGCCCAAGGGCGCGCCCAACATATTGGTGGTGCTGTTCGACGACGTCGGATTTTCCGACTTCGGCTGCTACGGCTCGCCGATCGCCACCCCGACCATCGACGCCCTGGCCGCCGACGGGCTGCGCTATACCGGCTTTCACACCACCGCCATGTGCTCGACGACGCGGGCGGCGCTGCTCACCGGGCGCAACCACCACTCGGTGGGCGTCGGCTGCCTGGCCAACTTCGATTCCGGCTATCCCGGCTACCGCGGCAAGATCGCGCCAGAGGCCGGAACCCTGGCCGAGATGCTGCGCACGGGCGGCTATCGGAACTACATGCTGGGTAAGTGGCATGTGACGTCGCTGACCGAGACCGGCCCGACCGGACCCTTCGACGGCTGGCCGCTGGGACGCGGCTTCGACCGTTTCTATGGCTTCATGGACGCCGAGACCGACCAGTTCGCGCCGGAACTGGTGCGCGACAACACCCCGATCGAACCGCCGAAGGGGTATGCCGACGGCTATCACCTGACCGAGGACCTGACCGACCAGGCGATCCGTTTCATCGCCGACCACACGGCCGACGCACCGGAGACGCCCTGGCTGACCTGGCTGGCCTTCGGCGCCTGCCATGCCCCGCACCAGGCGCCGCGCGAGCTGATCATGAAGTACGACGCCATCTTCGCCGAGGGCTGGGACGTCGAGCGCGACCGGCGCCTGGCGCGGCAGAAGGCGCTGGGCATCGTGCCGGCCGACACCCGCCTGCCGCCGCGCAACGACTTCGTCAGGCCATGGGCGGAGCACACCAGCGACGAACAGCGCCTGTTCACCCGCCTGCAGGCCGCCTTCGCCGCCATGCTCGACCACGCTGACCGCAACCTGGCGCGACTGGTGGCCTTCCTCGACGAGGCCGGCCTGCGCGACGACACACTGATCCTGGTGATGAGCGACAATGGCGCCAGCCAGGAGGGCGGCCCGCTGGGCATGGTCAACGCCATGGGTCCCTACAACGGCAAGCCCGAGCCGATCGCCGAAAAGATCGCCCGCATCGACGACATCGGCGGGCCGGATACCCATTCCAACTTTCCCTGGGGCTGGGCCATGGCCTCCAACACCCCGCTGAAACGCTACAAGCAGAACACCCATGGCGGCGGCATCCGCGATCCGCTGATCGCCAGTTGGCCGGGTGGAATCGCCGCGCGCGGCGAGTTGCGGCATGGCTTCCGCCACGCCAGCGACGTCACCCCCACCCTGCTCGAACTCATCGGCATCGAGCCGCCCGCGACCCTGACCGGCGTCGCCCAACAGCCGATCGAAGGCGTTTCGTTCGCGGCCAGCTTCGGCCAGGCCGATCCGCCACGCGGGGCGCCGCAGTATTTCGAGATGTTCGGCCATCGCGGCCTCTGGAAGGACGGCTGGAAGGCGGTCGCCTACCACCCGCCGGGCACGCCCTTCGATACCGACGTCTGGGAGCTCTATCATCTGGACAAGGACTTTTCCGAAACCGAGGATCTGGCCGCCACCCATCCCGAAAAGCTCGCCGAGCTGATCGCCGAGTGGTGGGTGCAGGCCGAGCGCTGCAAGGTGCTGCCGCTGGACGACCGTTTCGCCCCGCGCTTCGCCGAGAACGCCACCCGCTTCCACGGGCCGCGCAAGCATTTCGTCTTTCACGCCGGCATGGGCCACCTGCCGACCGACGTTGCGCCCGACGTCCGTTCGCGCGCCTTCATCATCGAGGCCCACGTCAAGCTCGCGGACGGCGACCAGGGCGTGCTGATCGCCCATGGCGACGCCACCTGCGGCTACGCGCTCTTCGTGCGCGACGGCCGGCTGATCTACGACATGAACGTCGGCGGGCTGCACGCCCAGACCGTCAGTGATCGCACCATCCCTGCCGGTCATCATCGTCTCAGTGTCGCTGTGCGCAATGCGGATAAGCGATTCATCAGCCTACTGATCGATGGCGAGCCGGCCGGCGCCGGTGAGACCCAGCTCGGATTCCACAACTTCATCTCCTGGACCGGCCTCGACATCGGCCGCGACCGCGGCAGCCCGGTCGCCGACTACGCGTCCCCCTTCGCCTTTTCCGGGATCCTGAAAAAGGTCACCGTCACCATGGACCCCGACCAGGTCCTGGACGGTAATGCGATCGGCGAAGCGGAGATGGCGCGACAATAGCGTTGATGGGGCGTCAGCGGCCCTAAAGAGGCGCCGCGACGATCGCCGCGCAGCCTGTCGCTTCGAGAATGCGGTCCACCGCCGCGCGGCTGGCCGCGGGCAGGCGGGCGTGGGATTGGCGCAGCCACTGGACGCACTTGGCCTGGTAGGGAAAAGGCGGCTGGCGCCAGGGCTGGCCGTCGACCTCGGCGACCACCTCGGCCGCGCCTGCCGCCACGGCGCGCGCATTGGCCAGCATGACCGGTGGATAGACCCGGCCGATCTCGCTGAGCAGCGCCATCAACGTGTCGGGCAATGCGTCCACACCCATCCAGTCGCTGTCGGCCGGCTCGAGGCCGGACTGGTCCTCCATCAGGCTGACCCAGGCCAATACGCGTGGCGCGACGGCCAAGGTAAGCGCCGCCGGTGTCGGATCGAACTGGGCGAGCTGGGTCAGCTGACCGAACACGGCGAAGTCGCAAGACGCCGGCCGGTCACCCGGCAGAAACGGCTGATGCGTCAAATGCGCCTCGAAGGCGGCGAGGAAACGTCGGTAGCTGGCCTCGATCACCGGCCCGGTCACTGCATTGGAGCCGACCACATAGAGCCGGGTGATCTGGCGCTCGCCGATCATGGCGGCGCGCTCGGCCAGAACCGCGTCGGGGATGATGTAGTGCTGCCAGAGCGGCAGCATCTGCGAAGCCTTTTCGATGTCGTCCTCATAGGCCCAGCGGTAGTGGAACATGGCCTTGGTCAGCCACTCGTCGGCATAGTCCTCGATCAGCTCGTCGAGGAAGGCCATCGCCGGATCGGTCGGGATGACGCTCCGCCCCGCATGCTCGGCCTCCAGCCGGCGGATGATCGGCGAGGAATCGACCACCGCCTCCAGTTCGCCGCCGGCGCCCGGCAGGTAGAAGGTCGGCAGCAACGCCACCTTCGGCGCCGGCATCCCCGCTCTCGCCGCCCCGTTGCGCGACAACAGCCGGTAAGCGATGCGCCGATAGCGCAGCACGGCCAGCATCTTGCGGGTATAGGGCGAGCCGGGCGCGCCCATCAGGGCGATCGATGTCTCGGCGCTCATGGCTTGTTGCCTCTCCTGTCCAAAGGACACTATGCCGAACCGGGCGTTCGGCCCAACCTGTGAGCCGCGAAGGATCGCGATGACCCTGACCTACAACCTCTACTGGTCCTTCCGCTCGCCCTATTCCTACCTGATCACCCACAAGCTGGTGGCGCTGGAGCGGGACTATGACGTCCGCGGCAATATCCGCCCGGTCTATCCGCTGGCCGTGCGCACGCCGGAGTTTTTCGATGGCCGCGACCCGCTCTGGTACTCGTACCTGCAACTCGACATCCGCCGCGAGGCCGAGTTCCTTGGTCTGCCGATCCGCTGGCCCAGGCCCGACCCGGTGCAGATGGACATGGCCACCCGCACCTATCCGAAGGACCAGCCGCGCATCCATCGCCTGACCCGCATGGGCGTCGCCGCCGCCGAGCGCGGGCGCGGCCTGCAATTCCTCGACGAGGCCAGCCGCACGATCTGGAGCGGCGAGGTCGACAACTGGCACGAAGGCGACCAACTGGCCCGCGCCGCCGAACGCGCGGGCCTCGACCCGGACGAAATCGCCCGCGTGGTCGACGAGGAGGCCGATCGCCTGCACGCCGTGATCGAGGAAAGCCAGCTCGCCCAGCGCGCCGCCGGCCACTATGGCGTGCCGATGATCGCCTTCAACGGCGAACCCTTCTTCGGCCAGGACCGCTTCGACCAGTTCAAATGGCGGCTGGACCAGCAGGGGCTGCAGGCGCGCTAACCCCTGGCCATTCGCCTGAGTCGCGGTCACAAGGCCGGCTATGCAGGCGACGGCTCAGATCCTGGACGCACCCTACGCGGCGGTCGCTGCCGTGCGGGCGGCCTGGCGCGAGCCGGTCGAGGTCTTGTCGGCCTTTGCGGACGAGGTCTGGGCGATCGGGTTTTTGTCGGGCGGCGGCGGGGCGGATGGGCGCTGGTCCTATCTGGCGCGGCAGCCGGACGCGGCGTTGGTCTGCGTGCCGCGCGATGGCGGCGATCCATTCGTGGCGCTCGCCGAGATGGTCGGTCCGGCCTCGCCTCGCCTGGCGGACGGGCCGCCGTTCCAGGGCGGGGCAGCGGGGCTGGCGGCCTACGAGCTGGGCGATCATGTCGAGGCGCTGGGGCTTGGGCGGCATCCCGCCTGGCCGGACCTGGCCTGTGCGCGCTATCCGGCGGTGCTGGCCTTCGACCATGAGCGGCGCGAGACGCTGGCGATTGGGCGCGGGCGCGATGAAGCTGAGGCGCGACACGCAGCGAAGCGGGCCCTGGCTTGGCTGGACCTGACGCCCGTCGCCGCCCATCCGGGCCGGCTCGCCGAGCCGCTGAGCGCCAGTTCCGGGTCAGCCTACGAGACGGCGGTGGCCGAGGTGGTGGCGCGGATCGGGCATGGCGAGATCTTTCAGGCCAATATCGCGCGGCGCTGGGCCGGGCGGCTGAAGCCGGGCCGGCGGCCGTTCGACCTCCTCGCGCGGCTGGCGCGGACCAGCGCGGCGCCGTTCGCGGCCTATCTGCGGCTGGCGGACCGCGCCCTGGTCTCCAATTCGCCGGAGCGGTTCCTGCGCGTGTCTCCGGACGGCGGTGTCGAGACGCGGCCAATCAAGGGTACGCGGCCGCGCGGTCGCGATGCGACCGAGGATGCCGCGCTAGTCGCCGAACTCGCCGCCTCGCCTAAGGACCGCGCCGAGAACCTGATGATCGTCGACCTGATGCGCAACGATCTGGCCCGAGCCTGTGCGCCAGGCACGGTGGCGACGCCCGCGCTCTGCCGCGTGACCAGCTTCGCCAATGTGCATCACCTGGTCTCGACCGTCACCGGGCGGCTGGCGGCGGGGCGCACGGCGATCGACCTCTTCCGCGCCGCCTTCCCGCCGGGCTCGATCACCGGCGCGCCCAAGGTGCAGGCGATGAAGACGATCGCTGTGCTGGAGCCGCCGCGCGGACCGTTTTTCGGGGCGCTGTTCTGGGCCGGGTTCGATGGGGCGTTCGACTCCAGTGTGCTGATCCGCACGGCGGGGTTTTGCGCCGAGGCCGGCGGCTGGCGACTGGAGGCCCGCGCCGGCGCCGGCATCGTGGCCGACAGCGACCCGCATGAGGAGCGGCTGGAGACCGAGGCCAAGATTGGGGCGTTGGTTGGGGCCCTGACAAACGAACAGAACGCATCCCTTCTCCCCTTGCGGGAGAAGGACCCACGTGGACGAGTCGGCTATGATGGCGCGGCTCTGAAAAAGGATGGATTATGCATGGCTGAGGCGCGGCTGATCGATGGGCGGGCGTTCGCGGCGGGACTGGTGGCCCGGGTGGCGGACGAGGCGGCGGCGCTGCAGCGCGACCACGGCATCAAGCCGGGGCTGGCCGTGGTGCTGGTCGGCGAGGACCCCGGCAGCCAGATCTATGTGCGCAACAAGGGCGAGCAGACCCTGGCCGCCGGCATGCATTCGCTCACTATCCGCCTGCCGAACACGACGAGCCAGGACGAGCTGCTGAACGTGGTGGCCGACCTCAACGCCGATCCAGCCATCCATGGCATCCTGGTGCAGTTCCCGGTGCCCGCCCACATCGATCCGCTGGTCATCCAGGCGGCGGTCGATCCGCAGAAGGACGTCGACGGGCTGAATGTGATCAATATCGGCCGGCTCGCCAGCGGCCAGCCGGGCTT